>NZ_JBPPZG010000165.1:0-9115 GCF_051918545.1 Pseudogracilibacillus amylolyticus (SeqCode)
TTGCTTTTGTATTTGGAGTATTTAATATGGACTTTTCAGGGATTGGCACATTCATTACAGCAATTGGAATATGTTTACTATCGGGTATTGTAATGAGTGGAATTCCTGGTGGCGGTTTTATTGGGGAAATGATGATTGTAACTTTATATGGACTACCGATTCAAGCATTACCGATTATTTCAGCTATTGGTGTAGTAGTGGATCCGCCAGCGACGATGGTAAACTCAACTGGTGATACCGTGGCGAGTATGGTAGTAACGAGACATTTGGATGGAAAAGAATGGATAGAAGTAGCGGAGGTCGAATAAGGAGTGTTTAGGGAGGCTAGGATAGACCAAAATTTATAAAATTTGAATCTTAATAGTGTACATCTCCCACTAGTAAAAATGCATGGTATATCATAAGCGATCAATTACGCTTTAAGTGGGGGATGTCACTAATTCATATAGTAATAGGATGTATGACAATACATGGGATCTGAAACCATTTTTTTCATAATCGAAATTTCATGAGTAATTTATAGTACACAATTAAATGTATGCTAACTTTTCGGTTGAGTATTTTTGACAAAGTTATGTCGAATCTGTAAAGAATCAAAAGCTTGTTTGAACAATCTGTCGTTATATGTTATGTTCATTATAAGGACTTGTAATATTCTGTTTCTTTACTTGATTAATAGATTAAAAGGTTCTTGTAAATCTTTTGTCAAGTATTAGCTATATTTGCGACAAATTGTTGTAAAAAAAAGAAACAGCTAACAAAATTTAACGATGGAGGAGATTGATTCATGGCACAACCAAGGTATATTACGGACATTGATCAAATTACACAAATACCTGAAGAAGAGCGTGAAAAATTAAAAGCGATTACAGACAAGTTTGTCTTTCGGGTAAATGATTATTATTTAGGTTTAATTGATTGGGAAGATCCAAATGATCCAATCAAGAAGCTAGTTATTCCAAATACGAATGAATTAGCAGATTACGGTCGCTGGGATGCTTCTGATGAAGATACAAACTATGTTGTTCCTGGTTGCCAACATAAGTATACGACTACTGCTCTGTTAATTTGCTCTGAAGTATGTGGGGCATATTGTAGATATTGTTTTAGAAAGCGCCTCTTTAGAAATGATGTTAAAGAAGCAATGATCGATGTGAACCCTGGAATTAAGTACATAAGTGAACACCCAGAAATCAACAATGTTTTACTCACTGGTGGAGACCCTCTCATTTTAGCTGCAAGAAGATTAGATATGATTTTCACACGTCTCCGTGAAATCGATCATGTTAAGATTATCCGCATCGGCTCCAAATTACCTGTTTTTAACCCAATGCGCATTTATGAAGACCAAGAATTGCTCGACGTCATCCGCAAACACTCTACAAAAGATAAACGTATTTATATAATGGCACATGTGAATCACCCGCGTGAAATAACAGAAGAAGCATATAAAGGATTCCAAGCATTACATGATGCTGGAGCAATTGTCGTTAACCAAACTCCGGTATTAAAAGGAATTAACGATGATCCAGATGTATTGGGAGAATTAATGGACAAACTATCATGGGCTGGAGTTACCCCTTATTATTTCTTTATCAACCGTCCAGTCAGAGGAAATGAAGATTTTGTATTAACTTTAGAAGAAGCTTATAACATTGTTGAAGGAGCGAAGGCAAAAACGTCTGGACTTGGAAAAAGAGTTCGACTGTCAATGAGCCATACGGCAGGAAAAGTAGAAATATTGGCGATTGAAGATGGAAAAGCATATTTAAAATTCCACCAGTCACGCGATGGAAACTATGGTAAATTTATGGTCTTAGATTGTCCAAAAGATGCAGCTTGGTTCGATGACTTACCAGGAAATGAACAATACTGGGACAAGCCTGAGAAAAAAATTGAAGAAGTTGTGTCTGTAAATAAAATGAGTGATATGCCAGAACAACGTAGACGTCGTCGAAGAAAAGTTGAACAAAACTAAGTTTTTAGCCAAAATAAAAGGGATTTAACATAGAGAAATCCGAACTATTATACAAAAAATTTGTATAAGTTCGGATTCTTCTTTTGCCTCCTTCTAAAAATCGTATCGTTCTTCATCGACATAACTTTACCTGAATCGGTTTTTGCTATCTTGGCGAATGACTGTACATGTTGCGAACTTAATTAGTATCTTCGAATCTACTATGCATCTTCCATTGTACGTTTTGATCGCTCGATCCTAATTGTATCCGACCTCATTTTTTAATAACATTTTTAAATATGCTATGATGGATGGTGGAATATAAGAATTTAGTAAAAATTTGTGGTAATTTTATTATTACTACAATCAAAGGTAACATAATTATTTAGTTGTCAAAGAGCAAGTTTTTGCTCTTGAAATATATAATACAAGGATTGATAAATATGCTTGACTTACTGAAATCTCACACATCGATAAGAAAATATAAGGATATACCAATCTCCGATGAAAAGTTTAAAGAGTTATTACAAGCCGCTCAACATGCAGCAAGTTCTCATTTTGTTCAAGCCTACTCCGTTATTCAAGTAAAGGACCCTGCAAAAGTTGAAGCATTGGGTAAGCTTTCCAAGAATGAACGTCAATTTGAAACTGCGGCATTATCGTTATTGTTCTGTGCTGATTTAAAGCGGGGACAAAAAGCGGTTCAATTACATGATAAAGATATCCTCGGGGATACAGTGGAAGACTTTTTGGTTGCTGTAATCGATACAGCACTTTTAGCACAAAACTTTGTAATTGCCGCTGAATCAGAAGGTTATGGTATTTGTTATATCGGCGGAGTCCGAAATAACCCGAAAGAGATTAGTGAATTAGTCAAATTACCAGACCATGTCATACCTCTTTTTGGAATGACTGTTGGCGTTCCCGATCAAGAAAATGAGGTTAAACCAAGAATGCCGGTAGAGTCTGTCATTCATATTGATCAATATGACGAGACAAAGTATAACGAACAGCTAATTACATATGACAATGTTTTTAACGAATACTACAAGCGACGTACTAGAAATAAAAAGGATATGACGTGGACGGAGACAATGGCAGATTTCTGGCCAAACAAAAGACGAGCTCATCTAAAGGAGTTCATTCAGTCAAAAGGCTTTTTGCAAGAATAAAAGTTAGGAGAGTATTTTCAGCTCTCCTAAAGAGGATGTTCAAAAAGTCCAGCAATAAATGTCCGGTAACTAGATTTCTTTTGTCGTCTATACGGATAGTGTTAGATTCTACAAAGAAGACGGTCATTCATCCCCCATTGAAATGTGGAGATGACCGCTTTTTAATCTAAACAACGATAAAACGGATAATAACTCTCCAGCGATTCCACTGCAACACCAATTAAAATAAACACTCCTAGAGAATTAAATTTGATTTGAATAGTCTGTTATCTCTATTATTCTAGAGGATAAATCCCATATTTCAACATGATTAGGTAAGTTAATTGAATTCTTAATTTAACTATAATATCCGTTCATTCTATATGAAACAGGCATATAGTATGATAGGAGGTGTTTTTCATGTTTGAAATATACGATATTGCTGTTGTTCCTGTGATTACGGGACTTGTACAGTTGTTTAAAATGGCGGGACTTAAAACAAAATATTCTCCCTTTCTTGCGGTTTTACTTGGAATCCTTTTTGGTGTATTCTATTTTAGTAGTAGTATAAAAGAAGGGGTACTTGTTGGACTAGTACTTGGATTATCTGCTAGTGGACTATATAGTGGAAGTAAAAATATGATGGAAAAAGAGAAAAAAGATGAATAAACCATAATATTTATAGCTTGAACCATACAATGAGGAGGTGGGATGAATGAGCAACATAAATAATATCATTTTATTTCCAACACTAAGAAATGAATTAGAAAATGCAGAGCGGGAAAGTTTTGAATTAATCCATCAACAAAATTATGAACAAGCACTTAAAAAACTAAACTTCTTACTTACTCATCAATTCTCTTCCTTTGAAATTCATATAAGTAAGTTAATCTGTTTAATCAAATTAAATCAGCTGACAGAAGCAGAACAATTTTGTGAAAGTTTATTAATGGACTACAATGATCCCCACTATTATGATTATTTAGATTATTATATGATGATATTATATGAAACTAATAAATTTTCCTATATTATTGATCTAATCAAAGTTGAGGAAAAAAGAAATACAATACCAGATAATTTTAGAAAAAAGTTTAGTGATTTGTACCGGTTAGCTTATCAAATGAATATTGTTCGTTCAGATGAATTAATTAATGAACTTCATCATGCCGTAAAAGAGGATAATCATCATAGACAATGGTATATAATTAATAAGTGGAAGGAATTAAAAGTTGACCCACCAGAAATGTTTATAAATTTACTTAAAGAGAAAAAAATTAATCCTGCAATCAAAACGCAGATTATTGAAATACTAATAGATAGTAATTTTAAATCAAGCGTGACGGTAGAGAAATTTGGAGAAAATCATACGATAGAACTAAAGAAATTGCAAAAAGTATCGGAACATCCAATTTATTTAAATACATTGCAACAATTACAAAATCTCGAACAAGAAAATCCAACGCTTTATCTACAAGTTAAGGAACTACTTTATCAATTTAGTTATATTCAATATCCAAAATTTTACCCGACCAATGATTTAACCGATGTTAAAAATGCGCTAATCTTATTAGGACATGAAAATTTATCACTACCGCATAGAGAAATTACAAATGAAAAAAAAGTGAATGACTATGTTGATATCATTAAACTATCGAATGAACTATATGTAAACATTTGCCTAGATTAGTATTTTAAATTAGTAATAATGTATATTATTTGAATGGAACTATCATTATGTTATACTAAAATGGTTGAATTAAAAATGAAATCAATAAACATGAAAAGTAATGAAATATATAGTTTACAATTAGTTGGAGGGAATAAAATGGCAGTAACAGCAAATTGGGAGAAAAAAGAAGGAAATGAAGGAATCCTAACAATTAATGTCCCAGCAGATGAATTTGAACAAGCATTAGATCAAGCATTTAAAAAAGTAGTTAAAGATGTTACATTACCTGGATTCAGAAAAGGAAGAATTCCACGTAAAATTTTTGAAAATCGTTTTGGTGTTGAATCATTATATCAAGATGCTGTAGATATAGTTTTACCGACAGCCTATAATGATGCTATTGATCAAACAGGAATTTTCCCTGTAGATCAACCACAAATTGATATTGAAGAAATTGAGCGCGGAAAAGATCTTATCTTTACATGTGAAGTAACTGTAAAGCCGGAAGTAAAGCTAGGTGAATATAAAGGGCTAGAAGTAGAGGAAGAATCCGTTGAAGTAACCGAAGAAGATGTAGAAAATGAGATGAAAGCTTTACAAGAAAGTCAAGCTGAACTTGTGTTAAAAGAAGAAGGGACAGTTGAAGAAGGGAACACAGTCGTAATCGATTTTGAAGGGTTCCTAGATGGTGAAGCTTTTGAAGGTGGAAAAGGAGAAAACCATCCATTAGAAATTGGTTCTGGACAATTTATTCCAGGTTTTGAAGAGCAGTTAATCGGGAAAGAATCAGGTGAAGAGACAGAAATAAATGTCACTTTCCCTGCTGATTACCATGCAGAAGACCTTGCTGGAAAAGAAGCGGTATTTAAGGTGAATATTCACGAAATAAAAGAAAAAGAAGTGCCTGAACTTGATGATGATTTTGCAAAAGACGTTGATGAAGATGTTGAATCACTAGAAGAGTTAAAAGAAAAGAAAAAAGAAGAACTTCAAAAAGAGAAAGAGCAGCAAGCTGAAAACAAAAAGCGTGAACAGCTAATTGAAAAAGTGACTGAGAATGCTGAAATTGATATTCCAGAAGCGATGATTGAAACAGAACTTGACCAAATGATGAGAGAATTTGAACAAAGATTGCAAATGCAAGGAATGACAATCGATAACTATTTCCAATTCTCCGGTCAATCTGAAGACGAATTAAAAGAGCAAATGAAAAATGATGCAGAATTGCGTGTGAAAACAAATCTAACGCTTGAGGCTATTCTTGAAGAAGAAAAATTAGAAGTTTCAGAAGAAGATATTGATCAAGAATTAGAAGAAATGGCATCACTATATAATATGGAGAAAGATCAAATTCTCGGTATGCTCGGTGGGAATGCAGACGTACTAAAAGAAGACCTAAAAATTAAAAAAGCAATCAACTTTATCGTAGACGAAAGTAAAGCAGTATAAACCGTTCAATGATGCATCTCCTTTGGCTCATGCAATATGGGTAGTTCAATGAAGACATCCAACATAGCGAACGTAACCGAACATTCTTACGCAAGAGATAAAGGAAACATGCTCGTTCAAAGGGTGGACGTGAGTTGGTCGCTATAGTAAGACGGAGAAAAGTTGAAATTTGTGTTAAGTACTCAGTACTTAAACTTAGGGCAATTAGCTTACAACCAGATAGAACAAGGTGCAAAACATACTGCACCTTGTTTTCACTTATTTAAATCCCTAAGTGGCAAATAGAATTTTAATAACGATGTAAAATGAGAATATATTTATAAAAATTTAATAAAATGGAACAATAGAGGAACATAGCTAATATTGACTAAGAATTATAATACTCTCTTGATGATGTTCGAAAATAAAATCCTTTAGTTGACGCAATAATTCAAGGGTGTATTATTTTATTTTCCAATTTGTATCTGATATGATTGCTTTAACGCATTGAAAATTGATATAGAGAGTTAAACGTTTAGGGGTGAAAATATGTTTAAATTCAATGAAGAAAAAGGACAATTAAAGTGTTCATTTTGTGGAAAAGATCAAGAATCAGTTCGTAAATTGGTCGCTGGACCAGGTGTATATATATGTGATGAATGTATCGATTTATGTACAGAAATTGTCGAAGAAGAAATTGGTATGGAAGAAGATGCAGAGGTTGAAGAAATTCCAACTCCAAAGGAAATTTGTGAAACACTCGACCATTATGTTATTGGTCAAGAAAAGGCAAAGAAAAATTTATCCGTAGCTGTTTACAACCACTATAAACGAGTTAACTCACCTAAAAGCTCAGATGATGTCGAGTTATCCAAAAGTAATATTGCAATGATTGGACCAACAGGTAGTGGTAAAACACTTCTAGCTCAGACGCTTGCAAGAATCATTAATGTACCATTTGCAATAGCGGATGCGACTTCACTTACAGAAGCTGGTTATGTTGGAGAAGATGTTGAGAATATTTTATTAAAATTAATCCAAGCTGCTGATTATGATATAGATAAAGCAGAAAAAGGGATTATCTATATTGATGAAATTGACAAAGTTGCTAGAAAATCAGAGAACCCTTCAATTACAAGAGATGTTTCAGGGGAAGGTGTTCAGCAGGCACTTCTAAAAATATTGGAAGGAACCGTAGCAAGTGTTCCGCCTCAAGGAGGCCGTAAACATCCGCACCAAGAGTTCATCCAAATTGATACAACAAATATTCTTTTTATCGTCGGTGGAGCATTTGACGGCATAGATCAAATTATTAAACGCCGACTTGGTAAAAAAGTTATTGGCTTTGGCGACGATAATAAACATGAAGAATTAGAAATGGGCGAATTACTGTCAAAAGTATTGCCAGAAGATTTACTTAGTTACGGGCTAATTCCAGAATTTATTGGCCGTTTGCCAGTAATTGCTAGTTTAGAACCATTAGATGAAGAAGCGTTAATTGAAATTTTAACGATTCCAAAAAATGCATTGGTAAAACAATATCAAAAATTATTCCAAATGGATAACGTTGAATTAGAGTTTGAGGAAGATGCTTTGGTTGAAATTGCCAAAAATGCAATGGAACGAAAAACTGGGGCTCGTGGACTTCGTTCAATCATTGAAAGTATCATGTTAGATATAATGTTTGAATTACCGTCCCGTGAAGATATCGAAAAGTGTATCATCACGAAAGAAACAGTTATAAAAGAAAATATGCGACCAAAACTGCTTTATACCGATGGAACAATCGAAGAAACAAAAAGTATCCCGAAGGAAAGTGCATAAGATTTAAAGAAAAAAGTATAGGATTAGACTGACTAGCTTGAGTTCATGCTCCCCTGTAATTCATATAACAGGGTAATGCTGACCGTTACAGTCAGTCTTTTCTTGTTGTTAGCATTATTGTTTAGCTTATTTAGAATAGGAAATACTATAAAGTAGACTTGACTCAGTTTTGGTAATGAGGCAGATGAGGAATTAGGGGATTCTGAGATCGCACTTATGATTATCTCGCTGTAAAGATTTCAGATCCAAATTTCTTACCGCTTTCTTGGAAAAAATGTTCATTTATTTGGAATAGGTGTAACATTTTTCTGACTTCGCCTTATGGACTGACAGTCAATGTGTATCCCTTATTCGGTACTTATCTCACGTTGTAGAGATGAAAGTTTGTAATGCCGTAAAGGATTAGTTAATGCTTAAAAGATGTTTATAGTTGGAGGTACGTATTATGTCAGTTGAACCAGTTCAAGTGCCGTTACTTGCATTACGCGGCATACTCGTTTATCCATCCATGGTCTTACATTTAGATGTTGGTAGAAAGAAGTCAATCGCTTCTTTAGAAACAGCTATGATGGGTGATCAAGCAATCTTTCTAGTATCCCAGAAGGAAGCCGCCATTGAGGAGCCTAAACCCGATGAGATATATCGAATTGGAACATTAGCAAAAATAAATCAAATGCTTAAACTCCCAAATGGAACTATTCGAGTTTTAGTTGAAGGATTACATCGTGCCGAAGTAATTCGTTATATTGAAGAGGATAATGAAGAATATAAAGTAGCAATTAATAAATTAGAGGATATTTCTGAAGATTCTCATGAAGAAGAAGCTTTAATGCGCCAGCTCGTATCTCAATTTGGCCAATATATAAAAGGGTCGCGAAAAATAACGAAGGAAACTTTGGCGACAGTATCGGATATTGACGAACCAAGCCGATTAACCTTTATGATTGCCTCACATTTACCAATCAAAGTGAAAGAAAAACAAGAATTATTAGAGATAGACAATGTAAAAGAACGTATGCAGCATTTATTAACAATTATTACGAATGAAAAGAAAGTGCTTGATTTAGAAAGAGAAATTGGAAA
>NZ_JBPPZG010000166.1:0-9077 GCF_051918545.1 Pseudogracilibacillus amylolyticus (SeqCode)
AAGAAAATAATTTCCCATCCAACAGTTAAAAAGTTGTTGTTTCTAAAAATCAGATGTTCAGTAGACCCTAATTAAAGAACCAATCCATGTAAAAGGAGAAAAAACGATTGATTATGAAGTGGTAGAAACAAGGAATGGACCGATTATTTCAGAGTTTGCAAAAGAAAGCGGAAAAGATACGGTATTATCGCTACGATGGACAGCATTGGATAAAACAAAAGAGCTCGATGCTATTTTGCAATTGAATCGTGCAACAAATTGGGAAGAATTTGAAATGGGATTAGAAGATTTTCATGCACCTGCTCAAAATTTTGTGTTTGCCGCATCAGATGGAACAATAGCATATAAAGCAAATGGAAAAATTCCTATATATGAAAATGGGAAGGATGCATTATTACCACTACCTGGTTGGGAAGAACAATATCAATGGAAAGATTTTATTCCGTTTGATGAGCTACCAAAACTCGTGAATCCTAAAAAAGGGTTTATCGCAACAGCCAACAATAAAATAGCCGGTGAAGAGTATCCACACCATATTAGTAATGTTTGGGCGCAACCTTATCGATATGAACGGATTTTCGAAGTGCTTCAGCCAAATGATCAATTAACGATTCAAGATATGAAAAATTTACAAATGGATACCGTAAATTTAAGAGCGCGTGAGTTTGTCCCATTGTTTATTGAAACGCTAAAAGATGAACCTTTATCAGATACAGAATTACATGCACTCCAACTTCTTGAAAAATGGAATTACAATGATGATGCTAATTTATCGCAACCATTACTATTCGAGTATTGGATGAACGAAATTGAAAATCTGTTATATGATGAAATTGATGATGAAGTAATGGAGTTATTTAGCAGTAAGGGGCAGGCGACAGATGAATTATTACGCCTTGGAAATAACTCTATCTGGATTGATGATAATGGCGGTTTAATAAATGTGCTTCAATCCTCACTTAATGAAGCGATTGGAATATTGGAAGCGGAGTATGGAATAGATCAGTCTAAATGGAAATGGGGCGATTACCACCAAGTACAATTTGAACACCCGCTAGCAAGTGCAAATAAAGGTTTAGAATATCTATTTCATAAAGAGAAGCCGCTACCTGTTAATGGCAGTGCTGTAACTCCTATGGCAGCGCGTCATAATGAAGAGGGAATCGTTGATCATGGCGCATCGTGGCGTTTTGTCATTGATTTTTCAGATATAACAACCGGCCATCATATTGTTGGTCCCGGCCAGTCTGGACATTTTTCTAGCCCTTTTTATAACGACCAAACAGTGGATTGGATAGAAGGGATATACCATGAAACGGCTCTCTCGGATTATGAAGGGTCAGTATTATTAATAGAACCTGAAAATGATTAGTCTTCTCAAAAAGGTTAGGAGAAAAGTATTTTAGTCATAGAAAAATCCGAACTATCATTAAAACTTCTTCAATTCAAGTTTGTATTAGTTCGGATTTTTTTCCGCTATTGTAAACTTTATAGCTAATTTCCATAAACGACTACGACGTAAATTTGGATAGTTTTTTTCGTTATTTAGCATAATTTTGATTCACTCAGCATGTTTTTTCGTGACTTGGCATAACTGGAGCAACCTTCACCCCAACTTGAGCAACTCCACCCTCGACTTGAGCAACTGCACCCTCGACTTGAGCAACCTTCACCCCAACTTGAGCAACTGCACCCTAGACTTGAGCAACTCCATCCTAGACTTGAGCAACCTTCATCCCAACTTGAGCAACTTTCTAAAACTGTCTACTATATAGGTACAATAGCATAATTTCTATCCACTTTGCATGTTTGATCGCGAATTACAAGCTTTTTTCGCAGTATTTGATCAATATACGATTAAAGATTTAGTTCATAATAAAAATGATTTACTACGTTTATTAAAAATTAATGAATAAAGCGTTTTCCATTCGGTTTCAAAGGGATTATTTTTCTATATAAAGGTAATGATATTACTAAACTTTTAGGAAAGGTGATAATCATAAGTGATATACCGTATGACTTTATTCCACAAGGTGGTAGAGAATTTGTCCTAAATCGCGGCTGTGCGGGTGAACTTGTGACGATAACTGCTCTGGAAAAAAGTTTTGAGTTTTTAGCAAACGAGATTATCTACACGGTGCCAAAACAAAACTTACAGATCAGTGGTATACGCATGCCACCAATGATAAATAGTGGACTTATTATTGAAAATGTTGAAAGGTTGAAAAATGTTTAAGTGCTTCTTTTTCCTCATGTAGGTTCACTGTGGCTTTTTTACCATGGTAAAAAGCTATTAATAATGATATTATTTAAACAAGTTATTTTAACTTTTTTAGAGACATAGCTTATTAAAAGAGGTGAAAAGTATGTCTGACAATAAAGATGAAATCATTATAATTGATCAGAATGAAAGAGGTGAACAAGTGACTACTTCTAGTGATGAGCGATTACTCGCAATGCTCATATATGTGACAAGCTTTTTTACAACCATTATTGGACCAATTATTATCTGGTTGATCAAACGTGAAGAATCTGCGTTTATTGATTATCATGGTAAGGAATATTTAAATTTTGTTATTTCATATTTTGTTTATGGAATTGTCGCAGCTATCTCAATGGTTATCCTCATTGGCTTTTTATTAGCTCCTATTGTAGGAATTGCAGCTTTTGTATTTACAATTATTGCCGCAGTAAAAGCTTATAACGGAGAAATGTACAGAATACCATTAATTTTCCGATTGATTAAGTAAAAACGGGCAATAAATTTGCTCGTTTTTTTATGGATAAATTTAGCCTCCATATAGCAACTAAAAAATCGAATTAATACGTACAGCTCGGGACGCCATAACGTATCAAGCTGAGTTTTCAAAAATAGCAATTATTTGAATAATGACCTGCTTTAAGTAGTTTGTTACAAAAAAGTAATTAAAATGTTATTAAAATCACCAGTACAATCATCTTTAAATTGGTAACATTTTGATATAATACATAAGCAAATACATATTTACAGGGGAACCAAATCATATGTACGGTCAGTAAAAAACATAGATAGGGAGACTTAAGCATATGCATAAAATAAAAGCAGATAGACAGGCATATAAAAAATTATTACAGCAATATTTGGAAAGTAATAATAAATGTTATTTAGAAGAAGCGAAACAAATGAGTATATCATTCGTTAGTAGAAATATTTATCCAGAGGAAATTGTTAGAATACATATTGATGCAATTGATACATTATATGGTGATGTTTTTAACGATTACAGGCGTTCGCTGGACTTTTTATTAGAGGCATTGATCGCATATCGTGTTGCCCAAGAAGAATATGAAGAATTAAAACTAGAACAGATTGAATTACGTTCAGAAATCCAAGTGGCTGCTAATATGCAAAAAACGCTTCTAGCTACTGATATTCCGAGCATTGAAACGCTTGATATTGGAGCAATAAGCGTTCCTTTTCATCAGATGAATGGCGATTATTATCATTTTATTAAGGCAGAAAATGGGGCTTTAGGAGTTGCTATTGCGGATGTAATTGGGAAAGGGGTACCTGCTGCTTTATCCATGTCCATGATCAAGTATGCAATGGATAGTTTTTATGAAGAAGCAATGAGTCCGAGTGGTATTTTACGTAATTTGAATCGAGTTGTGGAACGAAACGTTGCTTCAAACATGTTTATAACAATGTTTTACGGACAATTTTTTCCGAAGACTAGTATGTTTCGTTTTGCGTCTGCAGGTCATGAACCAGGATTTTTATATAAGGCAAAAGAAAAATCTTTTGTCGAATTTGATACGAAAGGACTTGTCCTCGGGGTTTTGAAAAATACATATTATCCGCAATATGAAGTAGAAATTGAAAAGGATGATTTGATTATACTTTTAACCGATGGGGTAACAGAGTGTAGAAGAGGAGAACGTTTTATAAAACGGGAAGAAGTAATTGAAGTTATTGAGAAGTATGCTCATTTACCAGCTCAAAAACATGTTGAACATGTCTATATGCATTTTAATCAGTTAGACGATTTTAAATTAAAAGATGATTTTACTTTAATTATTATTAAAAAAGTAGTTTAATAGTTCAAAAGTATGGGAATATACAGTTTGAGAGATGAATAACGATTGTAACCGACAGATAGACGAGGTGATAATATTGAATTTAACGATCGATGTGTTGGAAGAAAAGGATTATTGTGTTGTAAAACTACATGGTGAAATTGATGTTTACACAGCCGCGAAATTAAAAGAAGAAATCCTTCCCTTAACGGAGCAAAAAGGCAATAAGGTTAAAATAGATCTTGAAAATATAAACTACTTAGATAGCACTGGTCTAGGTGTATTTATTAGTGCTTATAAATCGACGAAAGAGAACGATGGAGAATTAAAATTGATTCATGTTCGGGATCGTGTACTCCGTTTATTTAAAGTAACTGGCCTGCATGAAATCATGGCCTTAGACGAAAAAGACAGGGGGGAGTAACTGATGGAAGACTTTGATTTTATTGAAATGAAGGTACCCGCAAAAGCGGAATATGTAGGAGTAATTCGGCTAAGCATTTCCGGAATTGCCAGTAGAATGGGATTTTCTTATGAAGCGATCGAAGACTTAAAAGTCGCACTCTCTGAAGCAGCAACAAATGTTGTTGCCCACGCATATGAGAAAAAAGAAAAAGGCGAATTAACACTTGGTTTTGGTGTCTATGAAAACCGGTTAGAAGTGATGGTATCTGACCAAGGGGAAAGTTTCAACTTTGAAGAAATAAAAAATCGAATCGGCCCTGTTACTCAAAGTGATCATTTAAAGTCTGTCTCACAAATGCGTGAAGGAGGGTTTGGTTTATTTTTAATTAATGCTTTGATGGATAAAGTCGAAATCAACAATGAATATGGAGTCATAGTATTAATGACAAAGTATCTCGATGAAACCGAGGTGGATGTAAATGACCAAGTCCAAGCAAAACAATAAAAATGAAGAAGAAAGCGATGTGTACAGTTGGATTGAACATTTACAAAAATCTCCTGACGATGAAGAAGTAAAAGAAAAAATCGTGTTACATTATGAAAGGCTTGTCCATTCATTAGCGCGAAAGTATTCACATAATAGGGGTAATCATGAAGACCTGTTTCAAGTTGGCATTATCGGATTATTAATTTCTGTAGAACGGTTTGATAAGGAATTAGGAAAATCTTTTGAGGCCTTTGCCATTCCGACAATCATCGGGGAAATTAAACGGTTTATCCGGGATCGAACTTGGAGCGTACACGTACCACGTCGTATTAAAGAACTGGGACCAAAAATAAATCGAGCAGTTGATGAGTTAACAAATAAACTACAAAAATCGCCGACAGTTCGGGAAATTGCAGATTATTTAAAAGTTTCAGAGGAAGAAGTTTTGGAGACAATGGAAATGACAAAAAGTTATCATGCATTGTCAGTGGATTACAAGCATGAAGTGGATACAGAGGGAGGTGCTGTCTCTATATTGGATTTAGTAGGCGAAGAAGAAAAAAATTATGAAAAAGCAGATATACATATGATGCTCGAGAGTGTTTTCCACGTTTTACCGAAACGTGAACAGCAAATTCTAAAATACATCTTTTTCGACAATTTGAGTCAACAAGAAGTAGGAGAATTATTAGGAATATCCCAAATGCATGTGTCTCGACTACAGAGACGTTCATTAAGAAAACTTAGAGAAGTACTAGAAACAGAGTCGGATAATTATTTTATTGTAGATTAATAGAGGATGTTCAAAAAGTCCGGTAAAAATGACACTGCGAATTTCTTCGTTGGCTTGCTTCTCCGCCGCTCATGTATCTAAATGCATACATTCCGCTGCTCGAAACTGCGCCGCCTCGAACTTCCGACGTACAGGACGTACTAGTGTCGGCGTTGCTGACAGGACGTCAGCTCATTTAGCCGACGAGTCCTTTTTATCCTCCTTTTGAACACGCATTAATAGTGAAGACTAACATCTAGTCTTTCCTTCCGTACTATAAATATATCTACAGATTACAGAATATTACGAAAATATTACAAAAAACTCTAGCCATACTAAGGTTGGAGTTTTTTTGTGTTTTGTGGTTATATTGAAAATGACGCTTCATATTCGGATATTGCGTGGATAAATCAAATTATCCGCAGATAAGTCGTTCATTTACAGGTAAAATGTACCTAAAACAATTCGTAATCAAATTAACATGTATTATCTCGATTATCTTTGGTAAAATGAATGATGTGGAAGGAGAGATAGGCATGGCAGAAGACTTAATCTCATTAGTAGCAAAAGAAATTAATATGAAAGAATCGACAATAAAACAAGTAATATCTTTACTAGACGAAGGAAATACTGTACCGTTTATCGCACGCTACCGTAAAGAAGCGACCGGTGGCTTAGATGAAGTGGCTATTAAAACGATTCAAGATAATTGGGAATATGCGGTTCAACTTTCAGAGCGAAAGGAAGAAGTTATTCGCCTTATAGATGAACAAGGAAAACTAACTGAGGACTTACAAAAAGAAATTGAAAGTGCCACAAAATTACAACGAGTTGAAGATCTATATCGGCCTTATCGACAAAAACGACGAACTAGAGCAACGATTGCCAAAGAAAAAGGACTTGAACCACTTGCGGAACTTGTGTGGGATCAAGCTGTAGAGAATATTGAAGAAGAAGCAGCAAAGTATTTTTCACAAGAACATGAGCTTAACACGATTGAAGAGGTGCTCGCAGGAGTAAATGATATTATTGCAGAGTGGATATCTGATGATCCGGCGTATAGAGATTTTATACGTGAAACGACATGGAAACAGGGAGTACTTAAAACAGAAGTAAAAGATCCTGAGAAAGATGATAAAGAGATTTACAAAATGTACTATGAGTATTCTGAAGCGGTTCGCACACTCGTTTCTCATCGTGTATTAGCAATAAATAGGGGAGAGAAAGAGGACGTTCTTCGAGTTACTATTGAAGCCCCAGTGGATAAAATTATTACATACGTAAAACAGCAAGTCATGATGGATAATAAGTCTTCTGATTGTATGAAGATTTTAACAGAAGCAATTGACGACAGTTATAAACGACTTATCGAACCGTCAGTTGAAAGAGAAATAAGAAACAGATTAACAGAAGCGGCAGAAGAGCAAGCGATTAGTGTCTTTTCAGAGAACTTACGAAACTTACTGCTTCAACCACCGTTAAAAGGGAGAACGATTTTAGGAGTTGACCCGGCATTTCGGACTGGTTGTAAGTTAGCGGTTATTGATGAAACTGGAAAAATGTTTGAAATAAGTGTCATTTATCCGACGGCGCCAAGAAATGATGTAGCTGGTGCAGAAAAAGTTGTTCTTCAGTTATTGAAAAAATATGAGGTCGAGCTCATTGCAATCGGAAATGGGACAGCTTCTAGAGAAACAGAACAGTTTATCGCTAACGTTATTCAAAAAAATAAACTCGACATTCCTTATATAATTGTCAATGAAGCTGGTGCAAGTGTTTACTCCGCTTCGGAACAAGCTCGAGATGAATTTCCGGATCTTGAGGTCGAGGAAAGAAGTGCTGTTTCAATCGCTAGACGAGTACAAGATCCGCTTGCAGAGCTCGTAAAAATTGATCCGAAATCAATCGGAGTCGGCCAATATCAGCATGATGTGAGTCAAAAGGAATTAACGAGTTCATTAAATTTTGTTGTCGAAACTGCGGTAAACCAGGTAGGAGTTAACGTTAACACGGCATCTAGTTCGTTATTAGAACATGTAGCAGGTTTAAGTAAGACAACTGCAAAAAACATCATTAAAGAACGCGAAGAACTTGGTAAATTCTCGAATCGGTCTGAACTGAAAAAAGTTCCTCGACTCGGACCAAAAACGTATGAACAAAGTATTGGATTTTTACGAATTATCGATGGAGAGCACCCACTTGATCGAACACCGATTCACCCGGAAAGTTATCAAGTAACTGAAAAACTTTTAAAAGAAATTGGCTTTGCTTTAACTGATGTCGGAACTGAACAATTACGCGAGGCATTAACGAATGTTAATGTGAGTGAGATGGCTGAAAAATTAGCTGTTGGTAAGCCTACATTAACAGATATCATTGATGCACTTAGACGTCCAGGCCGAGATTTACGAGATGATTTTCCACAACCAATTTTAAAACAAAAAGTGTTGTCATTAGAAGATTTAGAGCAAGGTATGGAGATGGAAGGAACAGTCAGGAATGTTGTAGACTTTGGAGCATTTGTAGATATTGGGGTCGGACAAGATGGACTTGTCCATATTTCCAAATTATCGACTAGATTTGTGAAGCATCCAATGGATGTAGTATCAGTTGGAGATGTCGTTACTGTTTGGGTAGACGATGTTGATGTTAAAAGAGGGCGTATAGCATTGACGATGGTGAAATAAAAAATATAAATTGCTTCGCAAAAGATTTTACAATTTAAGAGGATGTTCAAAAAGTCCGGTAAAAATGGCACTGCATTAGGGGGAACTTCGACTAAATACCGACACGTCCTGTGTCGAACGTCGAAGTCACCACATCCTGTGGAAGCTCGTTGGCTTGTTTCACCGCTCCTTGAAAAAGGAAAGCACTTTTTCTGCGTGCTAGAGCGTTTCCTTGGAAAAGAAGATCACTTTTCCTGCGTGCCAGACCTTTGCTCATGTATCTAAATGCGGCAGGGGATCTTCCGTAAGTCGACTTGGTCCTTTTTATCCTCCTTTTTGAACACGTACTTTAAGAGGAGAAAAATTCAATTAAACACTGTCTGCTAGCTTTACCACTGGCAAACAGTGTTTAATTATTATATGTCATTAATGGTTAACACTATTTAAATTAACCCCATTACTGTTCGCGAGATATTGATTGAGTGATGATAAACTTGAAATAGTTGGTTGACAGTATCTAAATAAACTGCACTAATTTCTGGATTATACTCTTGATTATTAATTAAACTATTAAAATGTTCAAATTTAATGTCTTTCTCGAATTGATTTATTGTTGACTGTAGCTGAATATTTTTTCTTGCTAACTTTAGATCATTTTTTTTAAAAGCATTAACTGAATTAGAATATGTCT
>NZ_JBPPZG010000167.1:0-8129 GCF_051918545.1 Pseudogracilibacillus amylolyticus (SeqCode)
GAACCGCCGTATACGGAACCGTATGTACGGTGGTGTGAGAGGGGCGGAAAATTAATTTTCCCCTCTACTCGATTTGGCAAACTTACTAAGAAAGGGGTTAATAAAATGACGGATTCGTGTAGGAAAGAGACATTTCTTGTGCAAATAGGAAATAGGAAAGAAGAACATTTTCGCGCAGTCAGTACACCTATTTATTTTTCCACTGCATTCCGCCATGAAGAGATTGGCCTTCAAGACGGTTATGATTATATCCGCACTGGTAACCCGACTAGAGATGTATTAGAAAAAGCAGTTGCAGAGTTAGAAAGTGGAGATAAAGCGTTCGCGACATCTTCCGGTATGGCGGCTGTCCAACTTGTATTTGCATTGTTTGAAGAAGGATCACATTTTATTGCATCTCGTGATATTTACGGCGGAAATTATCGTTTATTTGAAGTTTTCGAGGAAAAGTATAATTTTTCATTTACGTATTGGGACGGGAAAGATTATGAGGAACTTGAAACTTATATTCGGGATAACACGAAAGCGATTTTTATTGAGTCACCTACCAACCCGTTAATGCAAACCGTTGATTTAAGAAAAATTTCGGTGATCACAAAACGCCATGAGATTCTTCATATCGTTGATAACACACTGTACACTCCATACATTCAGCGACCGCTTGAAGAAGGGGCAGATATTGTTGTTCATAGTGCAACAAAATATTTAGCAGGGCATAACGATGTGCTGGCAGGGCTTGTCATCTCAAAAGGGGAGACATTAAACGAAGAGTTAGCATTTTTGCATAATTCAATCGGAGCAGTTTTATCACCATATGACTGTTTTAGCCTCATTCGAGGGATGAAAACATTGGCACTTCGGATGAGGCAGCATGAAAATAATGCCAAGCAAGTAGTTGAGTATTTGAGAACTCATCCACTTGTAACAGATGTGTATTACCCGGGGAAAAGCGGAATGTTAAGTTTTGAAATAATTGATGAAGCACTTGTTTCGCCGTTTCTAAAAGCATTAAAACTTTTTACGTTTGCCGAAAGTTTAGGAGGGGTGGAGAGCTTTTTAACATACCCAATTACACAGACACATATGGACATTCCAAAAGAGGTGCGTGAATCATACGGATTATCAAATTGTCTCCTTCGTGCTTCTGTTGGGGTTGAACATGAAGATGATATTATCGCTGATCTTGAGCAAGCTTTCGAAGCGATTACTCAATTGGGGGTGACAGAACTTTGAGTTTATTAACAGACTTAAAGGAGCGAATATTAATCGCTGATGGTGCGATGGGGACGATTTTATATTCTCATGGGGTGGATCGTAGCTTTGAAGAGTTAAATTTGAGCCACCCGGAGCAAATTCAAAATGTGCATGAAGCATACATTAATGCGGGGGCTGACGTTATTCAGACGAACACATATGGTGCAAACTATATTAAACTCGCACGTTATGGGTTAGAAGAACAAGTGAAAAATATTAACCAAAAGGCAGTTCAAATTGCCAAAAAAGCTAGTAATGGACGCGTGCATGTTTTGGGGAATATTGGTGGAATTCATGGTGCCCAAACTTTACTGGAGTCAGATGAGGAAATCAAGCGAAGTTTCCGGGAACAATTATATTGTTTACTACTGGAGGGCGTGGATGGGTTAATCCTTGAAACCTATTATAATCTCGATGAATTAAAAATAGTTTTGCAAATTGCTAGAGAAGAAACAGATTTACCGATCATTACCAATGTTTCTATGCATGAACCGGGTGTGCTAGAAAATGGGGTCACGCTACCTGATGCGTTAAAACAGTTAGAAGCGCTCGGTGCAGATGTAGTTGGAGTAAATTGCCGATTAGGTCCTTCCCAAATGGTAACTTCGCTGGAGTCGGTTCCACTGTTGGATAAGGCATTTTTGGCAGCATATCCAAATGCGAGTTTACCAGCTTATCGGGATGGAGTGCTTTTTTATGAAAATGAACCGAATTATTTTAAAGATTGTGCAGTAGCCCTTAGAGATCAAGGAGTTCGGTTAATCGGAGGGTGTTGTGGAACTACTCCCGAACATATTCAAGCGCTTGTGGAAGGGGTAAAAAAACTAGCACCAATTACAGAAAAGAAAGTTAAAGTTAAGGAATCGGTTGCAGTTTTATCGAAAAGAAAGCATGAGACAGAAACATTAGCTGAAAAAGCAAAAAAACGCCACACTATAATTGTAGAATTAGATGCACCGAAACACTTAGATATTACGGAGTATGTGCAAGGAGCTAAAGCGTTAAAGGATGCGGGAGTTGATGCAATTACGCTTGCTGACAATTCACTAGCGACTCCAAGAATTAGTAATGTCGCTATGGCAACAATTTTACAACAACATGGAATAGAACCGCTTGTTCATTTAACATGTCGTGATCGTAATTTAATTGGGTTGCAGTCTCATCTTATGGGACTTCACACACTAGGAATTACGGAGATTCTTGCAATTACAGGTGATCCAACCAAAATTGGTGATTTTCCAGGCGCAACCTCTGTCTTTGATGTGAATTCATTTAAATTAATTGAGTTAATTAAAAAGGGGAACAATGGAATTTCATTTTCAGGAAAATCTTTACGGGAAAAAACTTCCTTTAGCGTAGCGGCAGCATTTAATCCAAATGTTGCTAATGTCAAAAAGGGCGTTCAGCGCATGGAAAGAAAAATTAAAAGTGGTGCCAACTACATTTTAACCCAACCAATTTACAGTAGTGAAAAGATGATTGAATTGAAAAAAGCAACGGCGCATATTGAAACACCGATATTTATAGGAATTATGCCACTAACTTCAACCAAGAATGCAGAGTTTCTGCATAATGAAGTTCCAGGTATAAAGTTAACAGATGAAGTCCGAGCGCGAATGAAAGCAACTGCTGGAAATCGAGAATTAGCAACAGCTGAAAGTATTGCAATTTCCAAAGAATTACTCGACACAGCGTTGAAACATTTTAACGGTATTTATTTAATCACACCATTTATGCGCTATGACATTTGTGTGGAGCTGGTGAATTATGTTCAACAAAAAACTGAACACACATCGATTGGAGTTGCTCAAGTCGAGGTGTGAGTTGCTCGAGTGGGGGTGGAAGTTGCTCAAGTTGAGGTGGAGGTTGCTCAAGTTGAGGCGGAAGTTGCTCAAGTCGAGTGGAAGTTGCTCAAGTTAGGGTGAGAGTAGCTCAAGTTGAGTGAAAGTAGCTCAAGTTGAGGTGAAAGTAGCTCAAGTTGAGGTGAAAGTAGCTCAAGTTGAGGTGAGAGTTGCTCAAGTCGAGGTGGAAGTTGCTCAAGTCGAGGCGGAAGTTGCTCAAGTTGAGGCGAAAGTTGCTCAAGTTGAGGCGAAAGTTGCTCAAGTCAAGTTGAGGGTTGCTCAAGTCAGATAAAACTTACTTTTATCATCTTGAGCGTTGAGCGTCGAGGTATGGTTTTTAAATTATTATATAGATAAACGGAGGAGAAACAATGTCAAAAATTAAAAGTTCAAATTTAGGTTACCCACGAATCGGAGAGAATAGAGAATGGAAGCGGGTGCTTGAGGCCTATTGGAATGGAAATATATCAGAAAAAGAATTAATCGAAAAAACAGACGAGATCCGTCTAAACAATTTACAAAAACAGAAGGATAAAGGCATTGACCTTATCCCTGTCGGAGATTTTTCGCTATATGATCATGTACTAGATACAGCAACAACATTTGGGATTGTCCCCGAACGATACAATTATTCGGGTGGGAAAGTTGATACCGATACATATTTCGCAATCGCTCGCGGAGTGGATGATGCCGTTGCTTCAGAAATGACAAAATGGTTTAACACAAACTATCATTATATTGTTCCAGAATTCAATGATGCAAAACCTAGTCTAGTAGAAAACCGTGCTCTTCACTATTATCAAGAAGCAAAAGAGAAGCTAGGGATCGATGGGAAGCCAGTTATTTTAGGGCCGATTACGTTTATAAAACTCTCTAAAGGATATGAGGAAGCGGATTTTTCTAAATTGGTAGATACATTCCTGCCTTTATATGTGCAAATTTTACAAGAACTTGCGGATGCCGGTGCGACATGGGTACAAATCGATGAACCGATTTTTTCAAGTAGAGTGGATGAGGAAGTGATCGAAGCGGCCGAGAAAATATATCAAGCATTTGCCGATAAAGTACCTGGAATTAATATCATTTTCCAAACATATTTTGAAAAACTATTTGCCTATGAAAGAATTAGTAAGCTCCCAGTAAAAGCAATTGGTCTTGATTTTGTACATGGAGATTCCCTAGAGCTTTTGAAAACATATGGATTTCCAAAAGATAAAGTCTTAGCCGCCGGAATCATTGACGGTCGTAATGTTTGGCGTGCAAACTTGGAAGATAAATTAACTATTTTAGAAACGATTAAGCAATTTGTACACGATGAACAATTAATTGTTCAAGCCTCATCTTCTTTATTACATGTACCTGTAACGAAAACGTTAGAGGGGAAAATTGATTCTGTCATTCTAGGTGGACTGTCTTTTGCGGATGAGAAGCTACAAGAAGTTGTTACATTAATAAAAGGACTAAAAGAAGGAAGAGCTAGTATTCAGGGAGAAATAAATGAAGTAAATGAAGCACTTAATAATTTACAAGCGACATATCGTTCAAATGATGAAGTAAGAAAAGAAATAACTAATCTGACAGAAGAAGATGCAAAACGAAATACGCCATTTGCTGAAAGAATCAAACTGCAAGAAGAACGTTTACAATTACCATTACTACCAACAACGACAATTGGAAGTTTACCTCAAACATCTGAAGTAAGGAGCACACGAACAAAATGGCGTAAAGGTGAGATTACAGATTTAGATTATGAACAGTTTGTCAATGACAATATTAATCGTTGGATCGCTATTCAAGAAAATATTGATATCGATGTACTCGTTCATGGTGAATTTGAACGTAATGACATGGTCGAATATTTTGGTGAAAAATTTAACGGCTTCAGCGTCACAGAATATGGGTGGGTTCAATCATATGGATCACGTTGTGTAAAACCGCCACTTATTTTCGGTGACGTATCCTGGGATAAACCGATTACGGTAAAAGAAAGTGTTTATGCGCAATCTCTTACACACCGTCCAGTAAAAGGTATGCTTACAGGCCCAGTTACGATTCTGAATTGGTCATTTGTTCATGACACTACACCACGTTATGAAATTATGAAACAAATTGCGTTAGCTTTACGAAAAGAGATTGAAGCATTAGAAAAAAATAATATTAAAATTATTCAAGTCGATGAACCGGCATTACGAGAAGGATTGCCGCTAGATGAAGAAAAATGGGATGAATATTTAGAGGAATCGGCATATGCATTCCGATTAGCGACAGCAACGGTCGAGGCTGATACCCAAATTCATACACATATGTGCTATTCGAACTTCGAAGATATCTTTGACTGCATTGATGCACTTGATGCGGACGTCATTTCGATTGAAACGTCTAGAAGTCATGGAGAACTCGTATCGACATTTGAAGAAAACACATATACTAAAGAAATTGGCCTTGGAGTTTATGACATTCATAGCCCAAGAATTCCAGCTGTAGAAGAACTCAAACAAAATATTAACCGCGCGCTCAAAACAATTTCTCCAAAGCAATTCTGGGTAAATCCTGATTGCGGATTAAAGACGAGAAAAGAAGAAGAGACAGTTGCCGCACTCAAAGTAATGGTTGAAGCGGCAAAAGCAGTTCGTGAAGAGCAATTAACAACTCAAAAGTAAATAAAATTATTTAATAGTAAGGGGTTTCCGTTATTGTAGAGAATCCTTGATAAAATATAGTAAAACACAATAGTATTTAAAACAACGGTTAAATTTAGCCGTTGTTTTTTCATATAACAATGTTTATTAAAATAGAAGAGGTAAAAAGATTTTAAGATCACACCATCTTTCACTTATGAATTCACATTTGTTTTTTGTTAAAAACCTATTACTTAGTATATTAACATGTTACTAAATTGGTAGCGATTTATGCTGTGATTAGTTTATGTGAATTAATTGGCTTATAACAGAGATAGAATTATTTGTGTTTCATTACCGTAGTGTAAAAATGTGGTAGTATATAATTGTAATTAAATTCTGAATTTTTTAGATCCAATTACGACTTATTCATTAAACGGTCCATTTTGTGGAATAATCATGTTATGTTTATTGGAGAAGCAGACTAGATTGTGGAATAAGGAAATAAATAAATTGTTAAACAACGATGCGTTGCTTTTGGAATCGTATAATCGTGAGAATAGAATTAAAATTATAGGTGGGAAATATGAGAAAAAGATTCAAACGTCTTATGTTAATCCTATTTGCGGGTATTATTTCAATTTTTGTGTTGATTCTTTCTTTGAGCTTTATTAATCATAAAATACAGTTATCAAAAGAAGAAGAACTATTTGTTCCGACTGGGCAACTTGTAGAAGTTAATGGTCATCAAATGCATATTTATACAGAAGGAAATGGAGAAGAAACTCTAGTTTTTATGTCTGGTGGTGGCACAAGTTCACCTGTATTAGATTTCAAATCACTATATAACTTGTTAAGCGATACATATAGAATTGTTGTTATTGAAAAGGCAGGTTATGGTTTTAGCGAAGTTACAAACAATGATCGAGACATTGATACAATTCTATCCGAAACAAGAGAAGCTCTATTAAAGTCAGGAGTTGAAGGTCCATATATTTTATTTCCTCATTCAATGTCTGGTATTGAAGCCTTAAGCTGGGCGCAAGTTTACCCCGATGAAATAAAAGCAATTATTGGATTAGATATGGCTGTTCCCGCAGCGTATGAGCATCTTGATATTAATATGTTGCTTGTTCGGTTAGGTGCTTTTGCTGCAAATACTGGTTTAACTAGATGGATTCCGAACCTATCTGAAAGTGATGCAATAAAATATGGGACGTTGACAGATGAGGAGAAAGAATTATACCGTTCCATTTTCTATCGAAGAACATCGACTAAAGATATGATCAATGAAATTAAAAATATTAAAGAAAATGCACAAAAAGTTAAAGAAGCCGGAACTCCAAATGTACCTATACTTTTGTTTTCATCAAATGGTCAAGAAACAGGCTTTGATGAAAAAAAGTGGATTGAAATCCAAAATACTTTTAGTAATAAGAATGATAACGTAGGACAAATCGAGTTAGATTCGTCTCACTATATTCACAATATTGACTATGGACGAATAGCAGAGGAATCGGAAGAATTTATTGAAAGTTTAAATCGTTAATAAAGGTGAAAGTTCAATTTCTATGTAGAGCCAATATTCACCAAACGCGTGCGATAATAGGATAAATTTAACTACTGAAATCAACTTGGTAGAAATCTATTAAAAAGGTATGACTATACTATTTTGTAATCAGAATCGATTATGGCGGCTCAAGTGTATAAAATGCTCCAATATTATTCCTAACTAACTTCGAAAAACGAAGCAAGAAGTTCATCAGCACCAATCGTTTTCTCAATATAACAATAAATAAACGAAATCCCATTTTGCATCGGCGCTTTTTTCTTGCTATTAACAGAGAGTAACTAATCCCTTGCTTCGACAATATATTAGAAGAAAAGGGGGAGAAAACGGGTATGGAATCTAATGGTGAAAACCGAACGGAAGAGGCATTACGGATTGCCAAAATGATAAGTGAAGGCGGGTTAGGTGTAGAAGCTTATTATTATTATCAAGATGAAGAAAATGATGAAAAAGAAGATGACGATAGTGACCCACCGAATATGATTAGTATCGGTGGTGTAGGATTAGGTGCATATATTAAAAAGAAAACATAAATGACCGGAAGCTAGATAAATTGTTTTATAACCATAGAGGAATCCGAACTATAAGTTACATTTCATTTAGTAAAGTTTCTATTAGTTCGGGATTTCTCTATTTGTATATTTTGCAACAATTTATTACTATTTTAATAAACTGTGCAGTTACGTCGTCGTTGATTTTCGCTCTGGGCAGTACGCTTTCCGCCGAAAGGCCTCAGCCTCCGAAGCGCAGGACGTGTAAGTGCAGGTGTTGCGACAGGACGGACGTCGCGCACTTAACCTGCCGCGCGGAAGAACACCTCTGTAGGGTCTTCGGACACGTGCTTCT
>NZ_JBPPZG010000167.1:8139-8985 GCF_051918545.1 Pseudogracilibacillus amylolyticus (SeqCode)
ACCAGGAGTCGACTGCCCTCCACTACAATCAACTAGATCGGTGAATCCCCCGGTATAGAACATTTATCATCCACTGCAGCGGTATTCCGCTTTGTGACTGCGTTCATTTTTATACAGCGGAAAACAACGGTTTACTAACTAGGTTTTCAAACTTTCATTACTCAACAGTTTCCTTTAAGCACGTATTAAGATTCCTCAGTTAAATAGTAGCAATCCAAAATTTTATCCTTCGTTTTAGTCATCAGCCCTTACTTAAAAAAGTGAATAGGAAATGAAATTATCGCAAAAGTAACTATTGACAAAGTAGTTTGAAAAATGATATCATTTTTATTGACTGACGGTCGGTCTACAAAATGGAGGAATAAATGTGAGAATATCAAAATCACCAGAAGACAGAAAAAAAGAAATAGTAGATGTTGCAGAAGAGTTGTTTACTACAAAGGGATATTCCCAAACAACAATCAATGATATCCTGCGAAAAATCGGTATTGCCAAAGGTACATTTTATTATTATTTCAAATCCAAGGAAGATGTGATGGATGCAATTGTAGAACGATTTATTGAGATGGGAGTAAAGGCAGCTGAGAAAATTGCTGCAGATCCAACCCTAAAAGCTCCGGAAAAAATATTACAAATTATTATGGCACAAAACCCGGATGAATCTGGAAAAGACAGGATGATTGAAGAATTGCACCGAGTAAATAATGCAGAAATGCATCAAAAGAGTTTAGTTGAAACAATCGTCCAATTAACGCCTATATTGACGAAGGTTATTGAACAAGGAATTCGCGAAGGTACATTTAAAACACCTTATCCAAAAGAAACAGTTGAAGTTTTGTTAGTGTC
>NZ_JBPPZG010000168.1:0-8809 GCF_051918545.1 Pseudogracilibacillus amylolyticus (SeqCode)
AATCTTATTTCCCGTGGACAAATCGGAAATTTCGTGGTTAAATCGTAAATTTCGTGGATAACGCGTACTTCCGTGGTTAATTCTTATTTCCCGTGGACAAATCGGAAATTTCGTGGTTAAATCACGAATTTCGTGGATAACGCGTACTTCCGTGGTTAATTCTTATTTCCCGTGGACAAATCGGAAAACTTCGTGGATAAATCGTAAATTGTGTGGATAACGCATACTTCTGTGTTTAAATCTTGTTTTCCGTGGACAACCCGGCAAACTTCGTGGTTAAATCTTGAATTGCGTGGATAACGCGTACTTCCGTGGTTAATTCTTATTTCCCATGGACAAATCGGAAACTTCGTGGTTAAATCTCGAATTTCGTGGATAAACCGATATCTTATGTTTCTTCCGTTAGTCCTATCGTTAAAACCGATGATCCTACAATGATGAAATAGAAAATTAGCTGGATACCGACCGGATTAAACGGATCCTATATATACAAAAATACAGATATAATTCACATTCAAATATGCATAACGACAAAATCCTCTGATCCAATTTCAATAAACATTATATTTTTCACACAATATTCGCTATTTCCCGGGAAATGTTTTAATTATTATTATTTTCGACGTAAAAGGTTAGGGTTCACTCGACAAACGTCGTTTTTATATTAAATATTTTGTAATTTGAAAAAAACTTAATAAAGTCTCGACCATTTAATGACCTCATTAGTTTATTTCTTCATTGACTTTTCCATATGTTCATGGCATTGTTGACGGTATAAATAAGAAGAGAAGTTAGGTGATAATATGATTTCAATTGGCTATTTCTCAATTATTGGGATGTTGTCACATGTTATATTTATCTATATTGCATGGACGGCACTGCAAGGAATTAATGTCGAACCATTTGTTCGAAAAAATAAAATTACGGAAGCGCGGATTATTCTTATTTTTATCGCAATCGTTATTGGGACTGGCGTAAGTAGATTTGTTTTAGATATTATTCAATGGTCCCAAGATCTAATTTATTTATTTTGATTTCGATGTTGATTCATGTAAATATTTGTCTCGTTTAAATAAATTCCTCCTGTACATACTGAATGATAATGACAGGGGGAATTTTTCGTGAAAAAATTTATTTTCTTAATATGTACGTTTATATTGGTAAGCCAAACACCGATTAATGAAGTTGCCCATCAAGAGTTATCTTTACTGGCACAGGCGGGTCAAGAAGAAGGTTGGGATTTAAAAAATTGGCAAGTAGTATCCATTAATGACATTTCTAAAAATGATTTTGACAATATTTTAAACATGTTACAAAATAGTCACTTTGTCTCTTTATCAAAAAATAAAAATGCGGTAATATATACATTTGAGAGTAAAAAAACGAATGATTTAATCGATCATTCATTTAGAGCTATCATTCAGCAAAATAGCAAGGATCAGGTAACATTGCAGACAATAATTTCTGGTGATGAATGGAACGACAAAATTTACAATTATTACAGTCGCTTAACGAAAGACTTACAAAGAGATTATAATATAAAATTTACCAGAAATTTCACTTGTTTAAAGTTCAATGTCAGTGGTATAATTAAAAATGGGTCTTTATTTGACGAATTTTGGAAGAAAATGAAAGTTGTACATAGGAAAGAACAGTATGACAATGTTCAACAATCAATATACGAAAAAGAATTCTATGGTTATTCTCCTTCTTTAGGAGAAGAAATTATTGTAAATAACGAAAAAATAAATTTCCAAATAGCTTTGAAAAAAATCACAGAAAATAAAACAGAAATAATTGTAGGAACGCCTATGATATTGAATGAATATTAATATACTGAACAGAAATTGAAGGAGAATTGTCAGATGGATAAAATCGTTGTAAAAGGTGGCAAGAAATTAAACGGGAATGTTAAAGTTGAAGGAGCAAAAAATGCAGTTCTTCCCGTACTGGCAGCAAGTTTAATTGCGAGCGAAGGAAAAAGTGTAATTTATGATGTTCCAACTTTAGACGATGTATATATAATAAACGAGGTATTAAGAAATTTAAACGCGAAAGTCCAATTCAAAAATAATAGAGTAATTATTGATGCCACAAATACATTAGAGACAGAAGCGCCTTTTGAATATGTCCGGAAAATGAGAGCTTCTGTACTTGTTCTAGGTCCACTGCTTGCGCGATATGGCCATGCAAAAGTTGCTTTACCTGGTGGATGTGCGATCGGATCTCGTCCAATTGATCTTCACTTAAAAGGGTTTGAAGCAATGGGAGCAAAAGTAAACTTTGGCAATGGCTTTGTAGAAGTTTATGTAGATGGAAGACTCCAAGGGGGAACAGTCTATTTAGATGTTGCAAGTGTAGGTGCGACAGAAAATATTATGATGGCAGCAAGCTTGGCAGAAGGAAAAACAGTTATAGAAAATTGTGCAAAAGAACCTGAAATAGTTGATTTAGCAAATTATTTGAATAAAATGGGTGCTAAAATTGTTGGTGCAGGTACGGAAACAATTCGAATTCATGGAGTAGAGAAGCTTCATGGAGTTGAACATACGATTATCCCAGACCGGATTGAAGCAGGTACGTTTATGGTTGCTGCTGCGGTAACTGGTGGAAATGTCTTAGTGGAAAATGTCGTGACAGAACATCTTAGACCGTTAATTGCAAAATTACGGGAAATGGGTGTGGAAATTACAGAAGAAGAAAATGGCGTTCGCGTCAAAGGACCAGAAACTTTAAAAGCTACAGATATAAAAACTTTACCACATCCAGGCTTTCCAACTGATATGCAATCACAGATGATGGTAGCTATGTTACGGGCAAAAGGAACAAGTGTCGTAACAGAAACGGTATTTGAAAATCGTTTTATGCATGTCGAGGAATTCCGTCGGATGAATGCGAATATGAAAATAGAAGGTCGTAGTGTAATTGTAGAGGGATTATGTAACTTACAAGGTGCCCAAGTGCAAGCGACAGATTTACGAGCTGCAGCTTCATTAATTTTAGCCGGTCTTTGTGCAGAGGGACAAACAGAAGTAACAGAGCTTAAACATTTAGATCGCGGTTATGTAGATTTTGCCGAAAAGTTAAATCGACTCGGTGCAGATATTCAGCGAATAAAAAATGATAAAAAAGAAGCGAAGGATAATGTAATTAAACTTGATTTTAATGCAAAAAATATTGCGATTGAAATCCCATAATTTAGGTATAAAAAAACAACTTCATCATATAATTATAACTAGTAAATAACAGGTAGAATTTCTATCTGTTATTTTTTTGGTTGTTCATTTAAAATCTATGAAATCATTTAAATAGGTTCTAAAAACTAGGGAAAGTGTATATATTTTAATATAACACTAGATTTACTAGACTTAATATTAAGCAAGGAGGGAATACCAATAAAAACGTTTAAAGGAGCTAAATCAAAAACAAAGCGTCGTCGAAAAAAGGTATTAAAAGCAATATCCAATCGTAACAACCCTCTATCTTCTAAAAATACTACCCGAAATATAGTAGGATTGGTATTCTTTACAATCCTCTTGTTTACGATTGTGTTAATTCCGACTCTAATTGTTATGATTCCGAAGTCGGACACTTTCACAGAAGATAATATTATGGAAGTCACAGTAGATCAAGAAGATATTGAGGTGTCCCAGTTGAATGTTTTTGTGGAAAGATCAGAATCAGGGGAAGTTGAAGAGATTCCACTAGAAAAGTATGTGGCATCTGTGGTGGCATCTGAAATGCCGGCTGAATTTGAAATGGAAGCATTAAAGGCACAGGCAATTGCAGCAAGAACATATATTGTAAATCACTTATTGCATCAAGAAGAGGAAGAAAAAGTAGTCATTTCTGATACAACAGAGCACCAAGTTTATAAAAATGATGCTGAATTAAAAGAGACTTTAGGTTCTGACTATCATTGGAAAATGGAAAAAGTAAATGAAGCAGTAGAAGCAACGAAAAATGAAATAATTACTTATGATCAGCAGCCGATTACTCCTACATTTTTTTCAATGAGCAATGGGTATACGGAAGATGCAAAAAATTACTGGGGTAATGAGTTACCGTATTTAAAAAGTGTTGAGAGCCATTGGGAAGAAAAGCATCCGGATTTTACAGAACAAATCGTATTTACACTTGATGAAATCAGCAGTAAATTAGGTGTTTCTTTACAGGCAGGTGTATCCATCCCAATAAAAATAGTACGGACTGAAAGTAATCGTGTAAGTGAATTAACCATTCAAGATAAGACTTTTTCAGGACGGGAAGTAAGAGATATGCTTGGGTTAAGATCAAATGACTTTTCGATTAAACAAAAAAATGAACATCTTATTTTTACTACAAAGGGGTACGGCCATGGTGTAGGTATGAGTCAGTATGGAGCGAACGGCATGGCAGAGGAAGGAAAAGATTATGAAGACATCTTAACTTATTATTATCAAGATGTGGAAATAGAAACAATTACAGAAGCGGCCCCGGCACTCGTGGCAAAATAAAGCAGAGAAGAGAGCAGACATTTATGTTTGCTCTCTTTTAAGATTTTATATAAGGTAAATGGGATTTAAAAATAGAATCTGCAATATTCACATTTACCATTTCTTCTAACCCAATGATCATTTTTAATAGTCTTACAAATGGTAGTTGTATAGTGGAATAAATTACGACACCTAGCTTGTGTTCTTTCATAAACCCACAGTAAGTGTGAAAACCTACAGTCGTTCCTCCATGATGAATAACCGGAGTCTCAGCCCACTTTTTATTTTCGATCATCCAGCATAATCCCATTTCGAGATGTTTAGTAGCTTGAACAGATTGTTTTTCATGTGTTAGAGAAATCGCTTCACGTAACGGGCTATCTTTTACGCCAATTTGATGTTCTACATATGTCAGCATATCATTCATTGTACTTTTGATTGCTCCAGCACCATTAATAGCAGGAAGTTCGATAGGGGGTACTAAATTACCTTTTTTGTCATATGCTTGTACGTATCGATCGAGATGAGACTCATTTACTGTAATAAATGTATCGTTCATTTCTAACGGTTTTAAAATCTCCGTTTTAATCGTTTCTTCATACGTCATGCCAAGTATGTCGGATAATGTATTGGCAAGTAAGCCAAGCCCAATATTCGAATAAACGAATTTTTTTCCGATCTCTCTTTTTATTTTGTAAGTCGTAAAAAATCGCTCTAAATCAGCTGGGGAAAAATCTTTATATGGATTACGTTTCCTTTCTTTATTTTCTTTAAGTTGTCTTCGAATCGTCTTCATGTCCTCTCTTGGCAAACCCGAAGTGTGTGTTGCCAAATGGCGAAAGGTTACTTCTTTTCCGTTATAAGTTAGTGCTTGTTTGTACTCTAGTTTATATTTACTAATTGGATCATCTAATGAAATAATATTTTCAGTAAGTAACTTCGCCAATAATAAACTAGTAAATGTTTTTGTTGTTGAGCCGATTTCAAAATATAGATCTCCTAAATCTGTATCGACACGTTTATTTTCGTCTTCAAGCAGTCCAATATACTCCCGTTCCCCGTTCTTCACCATACCGACGACAATACTGGCTTTTTTAGCTCGGGATGCTTCTTTTTTCATTAAATGGATGGTACTTTCTTTGATCATTTCTACTCCTCCTTAATTTAATGAACTTAATATTTAATTAAACTTAACTATTTTGCGAGATAAAAGAAATCATTATTTCATCTCATCAATTGTAATTTGTTTTAAATCTAATAATATGTTTCGAAATTGGGTTAATTTTTCCTCGCCTAATTGAGCATATAATTTTTCCGTAATAATAAGATCAATTTTTTCTTGTTTCTTAATATATTCGGCACCTTTGACTGCTAAACTTACAAGGATTTCTCGTCGGTTTTTTTTATTTATTTCCCTTTTTAGATAGTTCATTTCTTCTAGTTTTGAAACCTGCTGACTCGCAGCGCTCGGTGTTATTTCTAATTTATCGGCAATTTCTCGGATCGTTAAATTTGTGTTTGTATCAATGATTGTTAATAGCAGATCTTGCGCAGAGGTAATATTCTCATCGAGTAACTCGTTGTATCTTTGGTAAATTTGATTATTAATAAATTGGGTTGCATCATTAATTTCCTTTACAATTACATGTAAATTTTCCATCGACAATTAACCCCCTTTAATAATTAAGTCAACTTAACTATAACAGATTATATTATTAAAGCAATAGGTATTTTCTCTTAATCTAAGAAAGAATCAATAAAATTTGAAAAATCTATTTATTTTATGTATATATTTTTCTGATTCTGTTCACAATGGTGGATGAGGTGATAAATATGAAAGAAGTTCCAAACGAATCCAAAAAGAAATGGACTCGTATTTTCAAGAAGAAATGGTTTTTCCCAGCGCTATATATTGTACTTGCCGCATTTCTTCTAACTGGAGTTGTCTGGTACCAAAATGTACAAAGTAATTTAATAGAAGGACTGGATGATAACGAACAATCAGATAGTTCTAATCCAAGTTATTTTGATGAGGATGCAGAATCTGTTTTACAACAACAAGAAGTAATCAAAATGCCTGTAGATGATGAAGTGCAAACAGAAATAGTAACTAAATTTTACGATTACAACGCAGAACAAGAAGATCAAGAAAAAGGTCTAACTCTATATAACAATCGCTACTATCAGAGTACAGGTGTTGATATTGCATCAAGTGATGGAAAATCTTTTGACGTAGTTGCTTCCTTAAGTGGAACAGTTACAGAAGTTAAAGAAGATCCACTTCTCGGAAATGTTGTTGTAATGTCTCATGGTGAAGATATTACAACATACTATGCAAGTTTAGGAGAAGTAGCTGTTGAACCTGGTGCAGATGTAAAACAAGGTGATAAACTAGGTACTGCTGGGAAAAATTTATTCAGCGAGGATAGTGGCACACATGTTCATTTTGAAATTCGAAAAGGGGAAACAGAAGTAAACCCAGAAGAATTTTTCAATGAGCCATTAAATAAGTTGGTAGATTTTAATGTTGAAGAACAAGAAGAGCCACAAGCTGAAGAAGAAAATGCAGAGGAATCTGAAGCAAATGAAGAAGACGCTGAAACTGGAACAGATTCAGACGTTGATGTAGATGAAGAGGAAGAAAACGAAGAAGACGCTGAAGAGGATTCTGAAGAAGAAGATGCGGAAGCAAACCAAAATTTATCTTTCTCAATTACTGCATAAGTTTTAAAAAATTATAAAGAAAAATTGGCATATCAGCTAATAATAAGAAGAATGAGCCCTAATATATTAAGAGGGGCTTTTTTTTGTCCTTTTTTAGCAGTGCAGGTGAATCTCCAATAAAAATTATAGAAAATTCAGGTTAAACTCCTTGTCCTTTCTTAGAAAAGCTCAAAATTAATCATAAACAAAATTAATTGTTAATAAAATATGATTAACAGAGTAATCGCTAAATATCTGGGGTGCGAGTTAGTGAATCTTTTTTATAAGTAGAACAGATCGTATTAGCTTTCACTGTTTCATATTTTCCTAAAAAGATGCGGACCCATAGAATTGGGGAAAGCGGATAATGAATCTGAAAATGGTACATGGTTATCGCAAAATGGGCAAGTCACGTTTGACGTAAGAAAAACTTATATTGATGATAATGAATGTTTTAGAAATAAGTAGCATTTATACATATTAAACCAAAAAATAAGTTTTTCGTATAGAAAATTGACGGTGACTGAAAGCCCACTTTCGTTTGTCACAATTAAAAATAGAAGTAGATCACTTTTGGGAAATGAAGCTAAACAAGTGTCGTAGTTTCTAATACATTGGCGGATCCAAACGTCCTTGTTTAATCGTAATAACATGTCAACACCGCACCTTGTCTCACTTAACACCTCAGAAAATCAACATAGGGAGGCGACCGGTGTGCATGATTACATCAAAGAGAGGACTATCCGGATAGGTAGATATGTCGTAGAGACAAGAAAAACTGTCCGTATGATAGCGAAAGAATTTGGTGTTTCGAAAAGCACGGTTCATAAAGATTTGACAGAACGTTTACCAGAAATAAACGCAGAACTTGCAAAACAAGTAAAAGAAATTTTGGAATATCACAAATCGATACGTCATATCAGGGGAGGTGAAGCGACGAGGGAAAAATACAGAATCGAAAGAGAAAGTCAATCCGAGTAAGATTTATATCGAACAAGACTTAGAAGGAGGATGATTTATCGAAAAGGCTTGTGGGTGAATGTAACGTTACGATTGGCTATATCCTTATCAGACTCTAACTTGGTACCATAGTACGACCATTACTGCGTTACTATTTACTATAACACCGTTTACTTATCCGGCTGGGGAAGTGTTTGGTCCTTGGCTGGAGTTTTGATTTTAATGACAGGAGTTTCTTTTACTGTAAGATTAACTAGAGAATTAATACAATTTAACCAGCTAATTCCCGGAATAACCACGAAGAATGCGAATTAACCACGGGAAATTCGAAATAACCACGGTGAAAGGATTTATCCAGCCAATTCTTGAAATAACCACGAAGAATCCGATTTAACCACGGGGAATCCGAAATAACCACGTCGCAATGATTTAACCAGCCAATTTTCGAAATAACCACGCAGAAATCAATTTAACCACGGGGATATCGAAATAACCACGCCGCAACGATTTAACCATGAGGATTTCGAAAAAAATCGTTAGAATTTAACTAGTCAACTCAATTCCTGCAATAACCATACAAGAAATAACAAGAAAAGAACCGCGTTGTAGGAAAATAACCCGGTTCTAGTCAAAATTTTATTTATCTAATATTGAAGTAGTAAAAATTTTTG
>NZ_JBPPZG010000169.1:0-8785 GCF_051918545.1 Pseudogracilibacillus amylolyticus (SeqCode)
ACAAATGTTCCTGTTCCAGTAAAGGGATCTAGTACATGGACACCTTCACTAGCTAATGATTTGCCAAAGTGTTTTTTAAGTACATCATCGACAGAGTGAATGATAAAATCTACTACTTCTGTTGGCGTAAAGACAATCCCTAATCGTTCAGTTGTTTCCTTAAATCCAACTTTAAAGAACTTATCATATAACTGAATGATGATGTCTTGTTTTGCCTTTAAGTTATCAATACCTTCTGCACGTACTCGTACACTATCGTAGAAATCTTCTAGCTGTTCCTGTTCCTTTAGTAATCCTTGCTTATCCAGCAACTCTAATATGGACTCCATCGCTTGGGATACAGGGTTATTATTTACGAAGCTGTAGGTCTCAAATAAGGCCTCAAATACTGGCTTTGTTATTAAATGTTGTGACAGCATTTCAATTGCTTGTTGTTCAGAGATTGAGTCATTAATGTTATGACGAATACTTTTCATGAACTTCTGGAACTCTTTGTAAACAGTGCTTGTCTTATCTTCCAGCATGACATTAATTCGGGCTATATGTTGTTGTGCTATTTTTGCAACATCTTCCGACCATTGCTCCCAGTAACGCACATTACCTACTTTTTGAACAATCTTTCCGTAAATAGCCTTTTCTAAATCAGATAAATTTTCCTCATCTAACTCTAATGCTAGCTGTTCGTTAATATCTCCTTCTTCTGGATATCCTAATCCACCTTCACCAGGAGCATCACCCACACCAATGATTGAGATTTGATTCGGCTTCTTTTTATTTAATTCAAGCTTATTAATCGTTGCGTCAAATCGTTCATCAATTGATCGTAAAGCGTTTAGGATCTCCCAAACCACTGCATACTTTTCATTGTTGTCCAAGATAGAGTGAGCTTCTGCACCTGCTGGAACGCCGATTGGTAAAATAATATAACCATAATCTTTACCTTCTGCTGTTCGCATGACTCGTCCTACTGCTTGAGCGATATCAATTTTTGATTTACGTGGTTTTAAAAACATTACAGCATCTAAGTCTGGTACATCAACACCTTCCGTTAAAAAGCGGGCATTAGATAGGACTCGACATGTATTATCTGGTACTTCACTCTTCAACCAATCAATTTTTTCGTTCTTTTCTACAGCGTTCATTGTTCCATCAGCGTGTTGAATCTCTATGTTAAACTGTGAACCAGTCATGTTCTGTTCTTTATATAAGTATTCATCTACAACAGTAGAAAACATGTCTGTAATCATTTTTGAATCTTTAATCGTACCTGTAAATGCGATAGCTCTTTTCATTGGTAAGCCAAGTGTTTTATTGGACTCGCCATCACGTTTTACGAGACCATTCCAACAACCGATGATTTTCGTTACATCATCAAACTGTAATCCTGACTCTGTTTTAGAGAACATATCTTGGAATCGTCTTGCTATTACATCTTCGTCTACTGCTAAAACCATAACCTTGTAATCACTCAACTTTCGCACCAAGAAATTCATAACAGATCTAATAACCTTATGCGCCCACCGGGCGCAATATATAGTAATTGACAAATTGGTTTAGAATGAAAAAACACCTCAACTTTTGGTATAGTTGATTTATCCAGAATCACTACCAAAACAGAAGAGGTGTCCCTACTATGATAGCGAAAAATAATACAAATAATCAACTGCCAACCGAAATAAAATTGATATTTAAGGAATTGAATATGTTCAAGCATTTGCGAAACGCTGGTATTAAAAAGTTTGTTGGTTATCCTTGCTCTTACATTTTCCAATTAATTTTTTGTCTGATTTTTGAGAATAAAAACTTGTTTCAAATGCTTAAGAGCAAGAAGGCTGGAGATATTCCTGGAAAGGATACCATGTATCGCTTTCTAAACAGATCAACATTCAACTGGCGCCGTTTCCTGCTTCTACTCGCTGCACATACTATTGGTAAAGTATCAAAATTGACACGTCATGACCGCCCGAAAGTATTCATTGTGGATGATTCATCATATGACCGGAATCGTAGTAAAAAGGTAGAGCTTCTTGCACGTTGCTTTGATCACGCCTCCCAGAAAATGCGTTTCTATAAAGGCTTTCGCATGTTGACCTTGGGTTGGTCTGATGGCGCAACTTTTCTGCCTATCGACTTTTCACTGTTAAGCTCCAAAAAGAGCCGAATCAACGGTATTTCCGAAACAGTTGATAAACGCAGTTCAGGTTACAAACGTCGTATGGAAGCACTGCAATCAGCACCGGAACAAATACCAGATATGATTGCACGAGCAATGAAGAATGGTATTGACGCTTCGTATGTCTTAATGGATTCGTGGTTCACTCAACAACCGCTTATTAAAGAGCTGGTCGATCAAGGCTTGGACGTAATCGGTATGGTCAAAAAATTGAAGCAACGCTACCTCGTGAATGGAGAACGTGTCAGCCTAGATCAATTATATCGTTTGGCTACGCCAACCGATGGAAAAAATGGTATTATGCGTTCCATTCATACAACACAGGCCAATGGCATTCCAGTCAAGATCATCTTTGTGCGTAACCGAAACAAGAAAAGTGATTGGCTGGCCATTTTGAGTACGGACTGTACCCTAAACGATTATGAGATCATTCGTATTTACGGAATGCGATGGGATATCGAAGTCTTTTTCAAGACGACCAAATCCCTCTTGAAACTCCAAAAGGAGTTTCAAAGTCGTTCATATGATGCGCTCATCAGTCACACGACCATTGTATTCACCAGATATATTGTACTGTCATGGCAAAATCGCTGCAGTACAGATGATAGAACGATTGGTGGTCTATTTTATGAATTATGTGACGAAATAAATGAACTTGATTGGGTTGTTGCTTTACAACAATTAATCGAGCTTCTTGAAGATACCCTGAAACATACCAATAAAAGAATTCAAAAGTTAATTAAAAGTCAATTACTACAATGGGTTGCAGGTCTCCCTAACTACATCAAGGCATACCTGCCTATTTCAACCTGCGAAAGTTGAGTTATTTAGATTCAGACATTCTGCTGGATTGATCTAAAAAGTCATATGAGTACATAAATAAACGAACTTGCTGATGGTACATTTTATTTATCTCTCTCTCTATCATTAAATCATATTTCTCCTCTATTTGTCTAAGTTGAGCATGTAAACTATTTAGTGCATCTTCTATATTTGCATTTGTATGATCCATTACTTTGTTATCTTTTGTAGTTTGTAAAGCCATCATTTTTATCACCGTACCTCTCAAATTAATATTGGTTACTGGCAATATTCGTTATTATTCAAAAGAGTCCTGCACATCCGACAAAACTAGTTAGAAATTTGCATATATAGCTTTCACTGAAAATTATTTCAAATTTTGTCGATTTTATGTCAAAACTGTGTTGCAATCTAATTATTTAATTGTTACTTATATTTTAAGTACGTTTCTAAAGATTAGAAATCAGGTATAATAGATATGATAACAAACTATAATTTCTTTTTAAAAACTGATATTATATGATAGCAGGAGGGATTAAATGAATTATCCAGGTGGGATAAGAAAACAAGAAACAACTACGAAGCGTTCCCACATAAATAGATCGACTACTTTTAGTAATCGAGGAATGTCTTTAGAAGAAGATATAAATGTAACGAATCAATTTTATTTAGAAACGAATAAAGCAATTATTCATAAAAAGCCAACGCCAATTCAAATCGTAAAAGTGCATTACCCAAAACGAAGTGCTGCTGTAATAACTGAAGGCTATTTCCAATCAAAATCAACAACCGATTATAACGGAATTTATAAAGGTAAGCATATTGATTTTGAAGCAAAGGAAACAAAAAATAAAACTTTATTTCCATTGGCAAATATTCATGAACATCAGTTTCAACACATGAACGCAATCCTAAATCATAATGGAATTTGTTTTGTAATTATTCGATTTACTGAACTTAATGAGACATATTTTATAAATGCGGAAATATTATTATTTTATTGGGAGCAAATGTTACAAGGGGGAAAAAAATCAATTCCCTACAAAATCTTTAAAGAACAAGGACATTTAATCCCGTTTACGTATCAAGCTAGAGTTGACTATCTAAAAGTAATTGACCAACTCTATTTTTAGAATGGAGGTTCTTTCTATGGCAACAAGAAAATCACGAACTGCTAGAAGGAAACAGAATAAAACAATGAAAAAGCCGTTATGGAAAAAAGTACTTATGACATTACTCATTATATTTCTTGCCATGGGGATTACTGGAGTAGGTGTTTTTGCTTTCTTTATCGGAACAGCACCAAAACTTGATGTTGAAAAATTAGATGTACCATATGCTTCACAATTTTACGATAAAGACGGTGAACCTTTCGCAGATATTGCTTTCGGTGCCGAAAACAGAGTGAAAATTGGGTATGATGACTTACCGCAAGTATTAATCGATGCAGTAGTTGCTACGGAAGATGCTCGGTTTTTTGAACATCCAGGAATTGATTTAAGAAGAATTGGTGGGGCTATTCAAGCGAATATCAAGCATGGCTTTGGTTCAGAAGGTGCTAGTACAATTACACAGCAAGTTGTTGAAAATATGTTTCTAACACCGGAAAAATCAATTAAGTTAAAAGTGCAAGAGCAGTGGATAGCACTAAAATTAGAACGAGAATTTTCAAAAGAACAAATTTTAGAAATGTATTTAAACAAAATATTTTATGGAAGTAATGCTTATGGAGTTGCTAAAGCTGCAGAAGTTTATTTTGGGATAGAAGATTTAAATGATCTTACACTAGTGCAAGCTGCAATGTTAGCTGGTCTCCCCCAACGGCCGACTGCATATAATCCATTTGAAAATCCCGATTTAATGCAAGAGCGTGTCGATACAGTGCTAAAATTAATGGTGCGTCATGGAAAAATTACAGAAGAGGAAGCAAATGAAGCAAGACAGGTTGATGTAGCAAGTGTACTAACAGATAAAAAACCGGATCCATTTGCTTATGATGCATTTATTCAACAGGCACAAAAAGAGTTGGAGGAAAAGTTAGAAGGTGTCGATCTTAATTCAGCTGGTTTAAAAGTTTATACGACATTGGATACCGATATTCAAGAACATGTAGAGTTTTTACTTACTGATAGTGCTGAAAATCCTGTTTCTTACCCCGATGATGATTTATTAGCAGGAATGACGGTTGTAGATACTAAGACTGGAGAAATTCGTGCTGTTGGCGGTAGCAGAAACCGCGAAAGTGCATTTGGATCAAACTACGCAATTAATCCGTTTAGGCAACCTGGTTCAACGATCAAGCCAATCCTTTCGTATGGACCTGCAATCGAGTATGAAAAATGGTCGACATATCATCAAATTAACGATGATGCACCGTATGATTACGGTGGTAAAAATCCGTTTCGAAACTGGAATCGTCAATATCAAGGCTGGGTATCCGCTCGTTACGCTTTAGCACAATCGTTAAACGTTCCAGCGTTAAAAACGTTAGAGGAAATTGGATTTGATCAAGCGAAAGAATTTGCGGAAGGATTAGGTATTAATTTTCATGAAGATCGAGTCTTGATTGGTGACGCTATTGGTGGAACAGAAACAACTATATCCCCTTTACAATTGGCAGGAGCATTTAGTGCATTTGGAAATGAAGGTATTTATACAGAACCACACGCAATTACTAAAGTAGAATTTCCTGATGGTTCCGTAGTTGATTTAAAGCCAGAAGCTGAAGCAGTCATGTCAGATTATACCGCTTATATGGTTACAGATATGTTAAAATCGGTACTAAGCAGTGGAACTGGTACAAATGCGAATATTCCGGGAATGCCTGTAGCGGGCAAAACCGGAACGACGAATCTTGAAGGTAAATCTGGAGCAAATAATTCATGGTTTGCCGGCTACACAACAAACTATTCCATCGCCATTTGGACAGGATATAAAGAAAACAACCGGATTATTGAAAACACCCAAATACCACATGCACTTTTTAAAAACACAATGGCGGAAATATCAAAAGACATTGAGACAGCTGATTTTGTTAAGCCGGATTCTGTAGTAGAGGTTGAAGTAGAAAAAGGATCTAATCCACCGGCATTACCTAGTGATCATACGCCAAAAGAAAATATCGTTACAGAGTTATTTGTTAAAGGTACTGAGCCTACATCTGTATCAGAAAAATTTGATAAACTTGACCCAGTAAGCAATCTTTCGGCAAATTATAATGAAGGAAAACAAGCGATTGAAGTTAGTTGGGATTACGAAAATCAAGAAGATACGATCTCATTTGAGGTGAAATATAAAGTAGACGATGGTGAATTCAAAGAATTAACCACCACTGAAGATTTAGCTGTTGAGATAGCAGAAATTGAATCTGATGCTACGTACACGATTCAAGTAACCGCAGTAGATACAGAGAATGGTACGCGTAGTGAGCCAAAATCAGCTACTGTCAAACTTGCAGATGAAGAGGAGGAAGATGAGGAAGAAACAATTTCTCCTGTTGAAGGTTTACAAGCTAGTTACAATGAAGCTAATTCCTCGATTAACATTCAATGGCAATACAGTGGTGATGCACAATTTGAAGTAGATATTAATGGCGAGAAACAAACCGTTCAGTCAAGAAACATACAAATTAATGGAGTAACCCCTGGTAATACGTACAATATTACAGTTACGCCGATCGTAAATGGAAATCGCGGAGAACCAAGAAGTACTAGTATTACTGTGGATGCTCAAAATGATGATGGCGAAGATAATGATGAAAACGATAATGAAAACAATAATGACGATGCCCCGGATCAAGGTAATGATGATGATCAAGAAACTAACAGTGATGATAATGAAGATAGTGAGGAGTAATATCAATTTAAAAAGAGGCTTTCCAAATAGGATTGCCTCTTTTTTCATTCTTTTAATATTAAAAACTTTTACTTAGGGCTTGATGTCACTTCTAATTTTCTCATTCTTTTTTTACCTTCTCTACAAACTGTCAATAAAGGACACTCCGGACAATTTGGATTAGCGGCCTTACAGTGATATCTGCCAAAGAAAATAAACCGATGATGTGATACACTCCACTCATCTTCAGGTATTTTTTTCATTAATGTTTTTTCTACTTCTAAAACAGAATCTTTCCATCTGCAAAATGCCAATCTTTTGGCTACACGTTCTACATGTGTGTCTACGGCAATTGCCGGTCGATTAAAAGCTACAGACATCACAACATTAGCAGTTTTTCTTCCTACTCCAGCAAGCTGGATTAATTCTTCTCGAGTTTCGGGAACAACGCCTCCAAAGTCTTCAATTAATTTTTTGCATAACTTTTGAATGTTTTTTGCCTTTGTTCGATATAAACCAATCGACCTTATATCATTTTCCAATTCTGATAAATCTACAGCTAAATAATCTTCAGGAGATTTATATTTTTTAAACAGTGATGAGGTGACATTATTAACGTTCACATCTGTCGTTTGTGCAGAAAGTAACACGGCAATCAGTAATTCAAATGGATTATTATGTATTAATTCGCAATGAGCATCCGGAAACATTTCCGCCATTTGATCTAAACAAAAACGTATTTCAGTTTTATTTAGCATTTACTCCTCTCCCCCTTCCAACCAATTAAAATAAACAGATGTATCTCTACGCCCAGTATTATATTGCTTAGTAACTTGGGTCTTTCTAAAGGACTTACTTTCTTCCCTAGCTTGTTCTACTGTATGGATACCCTTCTTCTTCCACTCTCGTAAAATGCGGTCAATATATTTAAAATTTAATTTACTCATTAGTACGGATTCACGAAGGGCTGCTTTTATTAAGGAAGGTGCAAGTTTATCTTCATCTAACCATGCATTCACCGTTTCAATTTCAAATGGAGAAAGTGGTCTTCCGAACTCTTGCTCAAAAAGAATAAATATTGTACCTTCTTTCTCCTGCTTGCTTTTTTCTTCTTCATACGTAAACAATTTCGTCCAAAGTGGATCTAAACTGTATGCCTCACTTAGTTTATTTTGGTCATTACGTAATTCTTTAATTTCCAAAAGACTTTTCTGGATCAGTTTTCGTAGATTTTCTACACATTCGGCTTCTGAAATTGTTAAAGACGATGCAATTTCAGAAGGTGTTGGAAAATCATTATTTTGCTGAAGGAATCTGTGTATTTGTAATATTAATACAACATCTTGTTCATTTAATCCGAGCAACCGATAATCCGTTAATAATTTTATTGGTATAGAAACTTGATTAAGAAAAATTTGTTGATATGAAGTATTATATGTCATTTTTTATTTGCACTCCCATAAAACAAGTATACCATGAAAGCAATATTATTTTCAGAAGGCATGATTTAAATCTTCCTAAGCAGTTGAAGGAAACTGTGCAGTAGTGAAAATTTGTAAACCCAGTTGGTAAACCGTTGATTTCCGCTGTCTAAAAATGAACGCAGTCACAAAGCGGAATACCGCTACGGAAATACACTACGCTTTCCATGGGCGGCTGTTGAGCCTACTCGTCGCTTCGCTCCTGCGTAGTCTCACCTAGGCCTGTCCTCCCATAGGAGTCTCCGTGTATTTCCTTCGCTGGGTGTGCTTGGTAAACAGCTCTGCACAGTTTGATACTTCTATCACCATGGTTGATTGGAGCCGGAGGGCAGTCGACTCCTGTGGGAACAGCACGTGTCCGAAGACCCCGCAGCGGTGTTCTTCCGCGAGGAGGCTGAGGCCGTGCCCACGGAAAGCGAACTGCCCGGAGGCGGAAATCAACAATGCTGAGACTAGGTTTATAATCATCTCTACTCAACAGTTTATGGATATTATT
>NZ_JBPPZG010000170.1:0-7305 GCF_051918545.1 Pseudogracilibacillus amylolyticus (SeqCode)
CCCCCTTGTGCTATGCACTGCGTGGTCTCACCGAGGCCTTTCCTCCCACAGGAGTCTCCGTGTATTTCCTTCGCTGGGATAGATTTATTGGACAAAAGGCAATTCTTTAATTTGAGAATTCATACTAGCGTAGGCAGAATACGTAGACTCCTGTGGGAAAAGCACGTGTCTGAAGACTCCGAAGCAGTGGTTTTCTGCTTCGGAGGCTGAAGCCGTGCCCACGGAAAGCGAAGTATTCTGCCGAAGCGGTATTTTACGTTGCAACTTTATTTGGGTATTTGCAAAGGAAATTAACCTAAGTTGCTGCGCAGTTATGTATTTTGTGCAAAGGAATGCTTTATTTTACTGTTGCTCCTAATGTATTTTTAAAATGTTCAAGTGCCCATTCATGTCCTGCTGGATTGAAGCTGGCAACAGCATCTTTATGCACAACGATATCAAACCCTTTATTATAAGCATCTACTGCTGTATGTAACACACAAATATCTGTACAAACACCTACTAAGTGGACCTCTTTTATATCTCTTTCTCTAAGTTTTAACTCTAAGTTCGTTCCGGTAAAAGCACTGTACCGAGTTTTCTCAAAGTAGAATACATTTTTATTTTGTTTATGTTCCTCATAAAGCTCTTTGAGTCCTCCATATAACTCCATTCCGCTTGTACCTACAATATTATGAGCGGGGAATAGTTTGGACTCTGGATGGAGATCGTCTCCTTCTTCATGAGCGTCAATTCCAAAAGTTACAAAATCACCAGCATCTAGAAACTCTTTAGTAATAGCAACAATTTTTTCCTCAATTGCCTGCCCGGGAATACCGCATGTTAACTTGCCATCCTCTGCTACAAAATCATATGTATAATCAACATTAATTAAAGCACGCTTCACTATTATTTCCCCCATTTATTTAAAATTTTATAAAACACTCTCTTTTTGTACAATAATTGAGTGTGCCTCTCCATATTTACGTTCAGCTGCATGGTATGTCGGTCCAACTTGATCAGTATACGTAAAGCTATGTTCAATTGCAGTAGTAATAAAGCTTTTTGCAAAAAGAACTGCGTCATGGATTGATTTTCCTTTAGCTAAGTAAGCCGTAATCGCTGCGGAATAAGTACATCCTGCTCCACTTGTATTTACCGTATTAATTCGCGGTGCTTCAAAAGTTGTTAAAGTAGTTCCTTCATATAGAACATCAACAGCAGGACCTTCCAAACGTCCTCCCTTAACTAATACATAATCTGGTCCTAATTCATGAAGATCAATTGCCGCTTTTTTTAAATCATCGACACTGCTTAATTTTCGTCCTTCAAGTAAAATTGAAGCCTCTGCCATATTTGGTGTAATAACTGTAGATAATGGAACTAACTTTTTTTTCAATGCATCTATTGCATCGTCTTTTAAAAGCTTAGAATCTAATTTCCCTACCATTACTGGGTCGACAACAATATGATTAATAGCTATTGTTGAAAGAAGTTCAGCAGTTTTTTCGATTACCTCTTTAGAGAACAACATCCCTGTTTTAATAGCATCGAAACCTACTTGTTTATTTGCAGTAGCAAATTGGGCTTCAATCGCTTCAATCGTTTGCGGGTGCACGTTTTTGTTTGTTACTGGATGACGTCCAACAATCGCAGTAACGACACTCATTCCGTATACATCCAATTCCTGAAATGTTTTTAAATCTGCCTGAATTCCCGCACTTCCTCCAGCCGCTGAACCTGCGATTGTTAATACTCGTGATGGCTTGTTCATGATAAAATCCCTTCTTTGTAGATTGACTAAAGTATGGTATGTTACGTAGTATATCTTTAAGAGGATGTTCAAAAAGTCCGGTAAAAATGACACTGCGAATTTCTTTGTTGGCTTGCTTCTCCGCTGCTCATGTATCTGAATGCATACATTCCGCTGCTCGAAGCTTCGCCGCCTCGAACTTCTTGATCCTTTTTATCCTCCTACTTTGAACACACATTTTAACTGAAAATTTATACTTTTTAACAATTATATCATACAGAAATCGTTGTTTCCAAAATAATATTGACGGAGGGCTCGGATTTGAAACGTTTCAGCCTATTACTTTTCATCTTCATCATTAGTTTTCTCACTGCATGTTCGTTAAAAAATAATGATAATACTGCCGTAACAATCGACAGTGCAAATTTATCCGCTTTTGAACAAAATTTGCTTGATTTAATTGGCGAATATACGAGTGTAGTTGAATTACAGATAAACGATAACGATGCGGAAATCATTGAAGTATCAATCGATCAGTATAAAAATGGAGAAAAGCAGGAAGAAGTCATGTTATTTACTTCTTATCTTGATGACACCGATTTATCAAAGCCGATTCGTGTGCTTATTTCCAAGCGAACGAATCATAAGGACATAGAATGGCTGGCTTCTATCATTTCAGATGAGGGGACAGCGAGTATGGAATCGAAAACACCACTTGAAAAGGAGTATACGGGTTCTGCTTTTGGAATGGCCAATATGCCTACTTCCATTCATTTGGGTGAGAAAAAAGTAATTGGAACGGTCGCCTTAACAGATAGTGATTCTGTCCATATTCGTTCAGACATTGAAAGTGACGAAGATTTAAAAGAAGCAACGGATTATGAGGAAGTATTTATTATCAATTTAACGGTAAAATAACGGATTTACTTTTTAATCAATAGTGGTTTTGTATGAAAACAAACCTATTTTCAAGATAGATGGTGGCTCGCTAAAGGAGTGCCATGCTGGTTTCCTATCTGCCAAAAAAGATCCTTGTTTTATATTGCATAGAGTTGTTATCTTTGTGGGAAAATAACTTTACTATCTATTGCTAAGGATGATATACATGGGTAAACAAACTGTTCAAGAACGTTACAATCAAGATCAGGCAATGAAAGGTACAGTAAAACCAAAAAGTAAAGCAAATAAAGAATCGCAAACAGAGCAAAACAAAGAGCTTTTACACATTTTTAATGCCACAAAACAATCACTTCAAGAGGCACAACAAGCAGTACGGCAGGCTCAAGGGGCTAACCCCGTCCAGCCACAACTTCGCATTGCCGATGACAGGCTGACAAATGCCATTCAATTGATGCAACAAGTACAAATACTAACACCAGATTTGGTTCTTGGTGTTTCAATAGCGGAACAGCAACAACTCAAACAGTTAGATTATCAGATAGAAAAAGCAAGTAAAACGTTACAAATGATCCAACAATCCATCGTTCCAAATTAATGTATCATTTCTTTAATATTTTATAAATCTGTTTTATATCTTGAATGGTCGACCATAAATAGACCATTCTTTTTCCTTGATACCGTTGGTCACTAGTTGATTCTTTTATTATAAAATTTATCCCCCACTTATTAAAGGCCGAGTGCCTTTACATAATGGAAGTGAGGGTCTTTTTCTAAAAACGTTAAAAGTGAATCACTGTGATATACGAGATATTCACAAAGTTCATTTGCACGGATTACCAAATCTTCTTCCAAACAGCTTATACTAAAATCTCGCCGATTTGCTGTCCCTTTACGGTAAATTGCACAGTTGCTCCTTTTTAAAAATAGCAGATCCTTGCTTTAAAAATGGTTGCTAGTACCCTTCTCCTCACCTATTCAATAATTTATCCATTTACATTCTTCATTTGTATCATTTCTTTTACAGTCTGTTTGATTTCCTCATATCCTGTGCAACGGCATATATTTGAATCAAGCCATTCATCAATTGTAGCATCATCGGCATTTGGCTTTGTCTCGATTAATGCATAACAATTTAAAATATATCCAGGAGTACAATAGCCACATTGGATCGCCCAATTTTTTATAAATCTTTCTTGAATCGTTGTATCTGTTAAACCTTCAATTGTCGTTATATTTTGATTTTTATTCTCGACTGTTAATGTATGGCAAGAGTTTAATGGCATTCCATCTATTAAAACAGTGCATGCACCGCAATCTCCGTTGTTACAAGCCGGTTTTGCTCCCATTAGTCCAAGCTGATGACGTAACGTATGAATAAGTGTCTCTGAATTTCTTACATATACTTCTTTTTCTATTCCATTTACGGTTAATCTTACAACTTGCTTTGTCATTTAGAGACACCTTCCATTTGCTCGATAATTTTCGTTAATGCTCTTTCTAATACAAATTTTCGATATTGTTGAGATGCGTGCATATCATCCAAGATAGTTCCCGGTAATAGTTTCATAATCTTTTTAATCCGCTTTTCTGGAGCCTTGGAGGGATTATTTAATTCTTCATCAATTTCCTTTACATGGAATGGAAACTCGCACAGTCCACTAAATGCAACCCGCATTTCATCATTTATGTGCACGGAAGCACTTGTTAGGATTGGATAATTTACACGTGATTGTTTCGTTTTCTTTTCAGTAAAAAATGGTTGATTTACTTTACTGGCATCCGTAATAATTTGGACAATACATTCTTCATCCCGCAAATTAATTTTATTTGTAAAAACGTCAGCAATATTCCTTGTTTCCAAACCGTTTTCCGTTGCAACTTTCAATTTACTTTCAGCAAGTAAGAAAGGCAGGATCCCCTCTTTATATGGTAAGGAACTCATTAAATTTCCACCAATTGTTATTTTATTCCGTGCTGTTTTTGTCGCAATTCCCCGAACAACACTGGAAAGAAGCGGGAAAGCATTTGATTCTGTGATCTCTGTTAAAGTAGCAGCAGCCCCAATGACAACTTCCGTTTTGGTTACTTTAAGCAATTGACATTCTGGAATCCCCTTAATATCGATAATGACATCTGGATTAACTTCATTCATCCTAGCTCGGCTAATAATTTCCGTGCCCCCGGAATAATACATCACTTTTTTCTTTTGTAACTTGAATTGTTTAAATTGGTTAACAGCATCTTCCCACGTAGTTGGTTTTCTATATTCGAAATCAAAATTTATCATTGTTCTACTCCTTGCACCGTTTCCCAAATATATTCTGGTGTAAGTGGGAGTTGATTTAATTGGACTTGACTTGCGGTTGATAAACTGTTTGCAAGAGCACCGGCCATACCGATTACCCCATATTCACCAATCCCCCTTGCACCGTACGGCCCATCAATAAGAGGAGTTTCAATGAAGTCCACTACATATTCTGGCGCCTCACTTGCTCGTAATAAATCATAACTTCTAAATTGCGGGTTTAATACTCTCCCTTTTTCATTAAACATAAACGTCTCTCTACTTGCCCAACTAAGTCCTAAATACATACCTCCACGCATTTGTCCAATCGCTGAGCCAGGATTGATTACTTTTCCTGCGTCCAACACAGTCACTGCTTTTATTATTTTGTACGTATGCTCAACTGGATCATATTCAACTTCAACGGCTTGGGCTCCAACCGTCCATTGCGGACCAGGTTTTCCGTAGCCTGTTTCCGGATCAAGAGGCGTCAAATGTCGAACAACATGAGAACCTGCGCCAACGACAAGACCGCCTACAGAATTACCATCGGGATACTTATATCCTACGGCAACATCTTTAATGTTGATATAAAACTCTGGACTATCACGGATATATACTTTTCCATTACCAACCTCTACGTCTGCCGGTAAGCATTTTAACGCTACCGCACCGATTTGTTTTAGTTGATAAATTGCATCCTCTGCTGCAGCCATCACTGCTCGACCAGCTAAATAAGTCGTACTACTTGCAACGGTTTTCCATTGATGGGGATCATATTTCGTATTTACTTCAATCGTTACATGAATTTTTTTCATATCCATTTGCAACTTTTCCGCTAAAATTTGCGCCAAAACAGTCTTTGTCCCTTGACCATGTTCAACTGCCGCACAATTTAAATTGACACTGCCATCGATATTAAATACTAACACGGCCCCTGCTGTTGCGTTCGGGGGTGTGCTTGATGTCTTCCAAAAACTACTTACTCCTTTTGTTCGAACTTTTCCATCCTTTGTAATCGAGCTGACACCTTCTGACCAATTAACTAACTCTTTCAACCTTCTTAGACAGGAAGAAACATCGCCAAGATTACTTGCATTAAGATGAGTTTGTGTTGGCGTGGTATCACCTGGTTTAATAGCATTCATTAATCGAAGTTCAATTGGATCAATATTCAATTTTTCCGCCAAGAGATCCATTGCCCTTTCCATAACAAACGTTAATTCCGGATGACCAAATCCACGAAATGACGTCGCATAAGGCATATTTGTATAGACACAGTGTGAATCACAGTACACGTTGTCAATTTTATAAGGGCCTGTACAATCTACAGCCCCGGCTTTGCTCATCCCAGCCCCCATATCGGAATAACCACCCGTATTAAAATAAAACTCATAATGAGCTGCTTTTAACTTACCATCTTTTGTTGCACCAAGCTTTATAGCAGCTTCTAACCCTAGGTGAACTGGTGATGAGATAAGATCTTCCTCTCGTGTGTTTACAAGACTTACCATCTTTCCACCGACCGCTAGGGAAGCTAGGTAGACGATAAACTCTAATTGTACACACCCTTTACCTCCAAATGCTCCTCCAACTAAAGGTGTTTCTACAGATATTTTTCCGGCATCAAGATTAAAAAATTCACTAAGCAACTTTTGGACATAGAAAGGTCCTTGGGTAGACGAGTAAATTTTCACCTCGCCATTTTCCAATATTTCTGCTCTAGCAACTCTAGTTTCAAGTGCTGCGTGATCAGCTGGTGAAAATGAAAAACTAGCCTCTATCGTCACATCACTTTCTTTCCAACCTGATTCCATATTCCCTTTACGAATCTTAGTTAAATTTGCGATATTTGTGTTTGGAATTGCGTGAACTCCTTCCACCATCACTGTATAGTCCCTCATATTTTCATGAATTAATGGAGCGCCCTCTTCGGCCGCTTCACGAGGAGACTTTAGTACTGGGAGCGGTTCATATTCCACTTCAATAAGCGCTGCCGCCTGTTTCGCTTGATGTTCGTGATCTGCAACAACGACTGCGATTGGCTCCCCATAATACCGTACTTTTTGATACGCAATAGGAGGTCGATCGGCAACTAATGGACCAACTGGATACGGAAAATCCTCTCCCGTTATAATGGCATGAACTCCGGGAACTTTTAACGCTTTGTCAATTTTCACCTTGTTTAACTTTGCATGTGCATGGGTACTAATATGTAGTGCTGCATGTAAAGTTCCTAATTTCACTTCATCATTTGTATATCTCGCCTTACCAAAAGCTTTATCTTTTAGGTCAATTCGCGGAATATCTTTTCCAACATATGTATAATTTTTGATACTCATTTTGCCCCATCCTCGTTTTAATAATTTATCACCATTAATTTGTTCAG
>NZ_JBPPZG010000170.1:7315-8776 GCF_051918545.1 Pseudogracilibacillus amylolyticus (SeqCode)
GTAACATATACTTATTTTACTAACAGAAAAGGAGATAAAAAAATGGAAGACTGGCTTACTAGTTTACAAACGAATACTCCCCAAGAAGGATTTGAGCTTGCATTAAAACTTGCCAGAAAAGGGGTCGAATACACTCAACAGTCTGATGAGATTAAAGACAAACTGAGAACAGAGTATGCAAAAAATGCAGATAGCCTAACTTTGGCTTCTCAAGTAGCCGCAACACATTTTCAAACGATTGCAGCAGCGAATAATTATTGGAAATAAAGTTTTTGATTAAATCAATTTTAGAAAACTTGGCTTATCGTTAAAGTAAACATGCCCTCATCACGAGGGGGTATGCCGACGTTAGGCGGAGAGCCTGTTCTTAGTCGGTCTCTCATCTTTGACACCAACAACCGCCAAAAACGCTGTGATTTAAACGTTTTTGACGGTTTTAAATTGCTCGAAAACAGCGTACTATTTCCTTTTTTAGTTTGTTTTAAAAATTTTTTCATATTACAGAAATTACGGATGTTTTACATAATGCATTTGGCTTCACGATTTTTCGAATGATAACTTTACTTTCAATTACTCCCACGTTGTAATATATCTATATTGTTATAACATATTATTAATGTTATAATTTTCGCCATTAAGGATATATTAATAAGGAGTTGATAAAAATGGCGGTGTTTGAAGTGGAGAGAAAAGTAACCAGAATCGGAAATAGCCTAGGTGTAACTCTTCCACAGGAAGTGTTAAAACATTTGGAAATAAAACATGGTGATAAAATTAAATTTAAATTGGAAGAAAACGGTAATGTTTCAGTTCAAAAGTTTACACCAATCGATGAAGATTTCTTAGAAGGTTTCAAATATGCATTTGAAAACTACGACGATGCTTTAAGAAATCTAGCTGACAGGTAGTTATATGACCCGATATTTAACGGAAAAAGAAGTCACATTAATTAATGAAGCCGTGATTAGAAAATACACATCAGAAGAACAAGTTGGAGTTAAAGATAGAAGTTTATTACTCAGTGCATGCATTGGAACCACCAAAGCAATCCGCATTTGGCGAAGATGCCTATCCAGATATCTTTTCAAAGGCGGCAGCTCTTTATGCGAGTTTAGCACAAAATCATTCATTTCATAATGCAAATAAGCGAACGGCGTTATTTTTGCTCATCCTATTTCTTTGGTTAAATAGGTATCGGTTCATAGCACCACAGAAAGTGGCAGAAGATTACACCGTTTTTGTAGTCAACGAAAAACCGGAAATTGAGTGTATAGTGAAATTTATAGAAGAATGGACGGAAACAAGGTGAACGTATAAAACACTTCACCTTTTTATTATTTACTTTACAAACTGGCCCAGGAAATTTTTATACTTCTTATCTACCATCGAGTAGAGGGGAAAATTAATTTTCCGCCCCTCTCACACCACCGTACATACGGTTCCGTATACGGCGGTTCAATT
>NZ_JBPPZG010000171.1:0-8758 GCF_051918545.1 Pseudogracilibacillus amylolyticus (SeqCode)
AATTGAACGAACTGCCGAATCGCACCTAAATAATTTCCAAGCGTCAACGTTCCACTCGGCTGTATGCCGGAAAATATCGTTTTCAAAATCCATTCACTCCATTGTTCTTCTGCTTTAAATTTATAGATTTATTTAGAAAACTTGGCTTATCACCAAGCCTTAGTTGCACTTACGACGCACAGGACGTGCTAGTGCTGGCGTTGCCGACAAATCTTTACGGTGGGACGAACGAAAGTGCAGTCCCAGGACGTCGCGCTTTTAGCCAGTGAGCGAGTCAAGAAAGTTTTATACTTTCTCATCTGCCAAAAAAATCTCCTCACACTCTTCCTATAATCCTTATTAAATGATATACTATGATATTGGTGAAAGCAAGTGAAAGTATAAGTTGTCCCGCATTTTTTGACAAAATTAGGTTTATTTTTCATAAGTTTGGAAAAACTATTACTACCATATTTGTCAGAAAATTGTTTGGATAAATTTTGGAAAATCTATGTTTAGTTAAATTACCAAATGGGTAGTCTATATGTATGTAGCTACAGTTTGTAACAGAATTATGACATTTCAAATTAGGCGACAATTTTTTTCCAAAAAGCTCTACCTTTTGCTTGACAAATATAGTATAATTTATAATGAAAGTTTAATTAAATTGATTCTTATTTAATAAAATAATCCTTAACATCTTAAGGGTTACGTATGTAATTGGCGTTCGGATAAGGCGTCTATTGCATAATAACATCTTAAAAGTACGTTGTATTGTGATATTTGTCACATACAATTGGCTAATAAATAAGTGAATTAGCCGGTACTTTTTATCACCGTAAGGACTACGGAGTGAGCCCCCTGGGAATCTCAGAAGAGAAATCTGATGAGAAGTTCAATAAAGATATATTTAGTAGAAATGAGGAGTGAAGTTACATGGTAACACTCTATACCTCGCCAAGTTGTACATCTTGCCGTAAAGCAAAGGCATGGTTAGAAGAACACAATATCGGTTATAAGGAACGAAACATCTTTTCTGAACCGCTATCATTGGACGAGATCAAAGAGATTTTGCGAATGACTGAGGATGGAACAGATGAAATTATTTCAACTAGATCAAAAGTGTTTCAAAAATTAGATGTCAATATTGATCAACTGCCTTTAAAAGATCTGTTTGATTTGATTCAAAACAATCCGGGTTTACTGCGCAGACCAATAATACTTGACGAAAAAAGACTACAAGTTGGATATAATGAAGATGAGATACGTCGTTTCTTACCAAGAACAGTACGTACATTTCAACTAAAAGAAGCACAAAAAATGGTCAACTAACCCCTGAATTATTTTTAAAAATCGCAAACCAGAAAATTATTATTGGTTTGCGATTTTTGTATTTTAGAACCATAAGCTATAACACCTCCCCAATATTTTTGAAAAATTTACGCAAATTAATCTTATAGCTAGCATGTTTAAACATTTGTCGGAAATAAAGTAGTGAAATATTGATTTAAATAAGGTAAAATAGTATATTAAGATTCATGAATAAATTAGGCAATAATATTTTCAAAATAATTAAAATAACATACAATGGTTTTAAGGGAATATTATGTACTATTGGAGTAATCTCTTCCACCTCATTCTTTTAAGGTGCTTAACAAGTCTTTAGTTATTCTAATAGAAGGGAGAGGTATTGAATGGAAATAGAAAGAATTAATGAAAATACGGTTAAATTCTATATCTCTTATGTAGATATTGAGGATCGTGGATTCGAACGAGAAGAAATTTGGTATAATCGTGAACGTAGTGAACAACTATTTTGGCAAATGATGGATGAGGTTAACTACAAAGAAGACTTTTCAGTAGAAGGTCCCCTATGGATACAAGTGCAAGCATTAGAAAAAGGACTTGAAATTATCGTAACAAAAGCACAAATTTCTAAAGGTGGAGCTCCGATTGATTCCATTGATGAGATTGACGATACATTCGATATAACAATTAATGAAAAGGCGAAAGGTTTATTGGAAGAAAAATTAGGTAAAAAAGATGATGATGAAGACGACGAAATTGATGATGATTCAAGCTTGTGGATGACAGCTCACTTTAATGAATTAGAAGATGTAATCCAGCTAAGCCACGATTTCCAAGGTGAATTCACAGAGGATTTAGTCACTGCGCTTTATCATTATCAAGACAAATACTATTTGTACATTGAAATTTCACCTGATCTTTTCGAATACCAAGAAGACATTTTAAGCCAAGTGTTAGAATATAGTACTGAATCAGATATTACGTATCATGTTTTAGATGAATATGGAAAAATGATTATGAGTGATAATGTATTCTCACAAATGAAAAAGCATTTTTCAGCAGACATTGGTTAAATGATTTTTAAGACATTCGATAAAAAGAATGTCTTTTTATTTGCTTTTTTTGCAGGATTTTAGGTAAATATGTCGAAATATATAGTATATGGGTAATCCATAAAAATTCTATACAAAGGGATGTGATCATACTCGTGCTTCGAGCGGTAACGAAAAAAGGAAAGTCTGTAACATTGGCAATTTACACAAAAGAACAGATCGAATTTTTACGAAAGAAAGAACAGTTTTACTGTCCAGAATGTAAGGAGACTGTTATTGTAAGAGCAGGACCTAAAGTGATTCCGCATTTCGCCCATAAAAAAACTTCCAACTGTTCTGTCAACGGTGGGGAAGGTGCATATCATCAGCAAGGAAAATTATTATTATATGAGTGGTTAATAAATCAAGGAATTAATGCAGAGTTAGAGACGTATATACCTGAAATAAATCAACGCCCAGATTTATTAATTCACATGAAGAAACGAAGGATAGCCATCGAGTATCAATGTGCAGAGATCCCAATAAATCAGATAGAAAAAAGAAACAAAGGGTATGAAAAAGCAAATATTATACCGATCTGGATTTTAGGCGGAAATCAATTCCACCGAACTTCCACCAACCATCTGAAAATAAATGTTTTTACCTCAACGTTCATTCGACAATTCTCTCCTACACTTCCAACAACATTATTTTACTTTTGCCCACAGAGAAAAGTATTTTCAATTTTGAATGATTTAATTATGACAAGTGGAAATCGAGCGCTAGCTCAGTTTAGGTTCAAGCCACTTTGGCAAATTACTTTTTCCGAGCTTTTTTCCAAGTCCTGCTTTTCCTCCGTTCAACTATGTAAACTTTGGCGAAAAGAAAAAAGAAAATTTCGCCTGTCAACTTCTCGGGTTTACGGGAAAGAATTAGCTTGGCGTAAGTGGCTTTATGAAAAAAATTTCACGCCTCAACATCTCCCATCCATTGTTCATTTACCAATTCGCTCCCAATATCAACTGGCCTTTCCTACATGGAATTGGCAAAGCCGTTTTATAATTGATTTTTTACACCCACTTAAAGTTGGCAATACATTTTCCTTACGACAAGTCCAGCAGTTTAACCGCCATTTTCAGTTCAAACAAGAAAGCCCAATCCAAGAATATTTAGCGCAATTAGCTCATGTAAATATTGTTCGTCCAATTTCCACTGATCATTATGTTAAAACCTCTCCGATAATCTTTTACCATCATATTGAAGAAGCTTTACAAGGAGACGATGAACTTTTAAAGGCTTTCATGTATAATGGGACGAGAGAACGGGAATGAATTTTAAATAAATTACTATAATAAAGAATGGATCGAAAAATTAAGGAGGACTGTTAAGATGACTAAGATGACGAAAGAAATTCCTAAGCGTGAGGAAGTCCCAGTAGAATTAACATGGGATTTAGCCACTATTTTTGAGACGGATGAGAAATGGGAAGCAGAATTCGAATCCTTAAATAAAGAGATTCCTAAAATTAAGGAATTTCAAGGTACATTGAATGAATCTGCTGACAATCTTTATAATATGTTTAGATTTCAAGATGAAATTTCCGAACGACTTGGAAAACTTTATACATATTCAAACATGAAATATGATGAGGATACAACAAATACATTTTATCAAGCGATGAATCAAAAAGCAGAAAGTATTTTAACACTAGCATCTAGTAATATGAGTTATATCGTTCCAGAAATTTTAAAAATGGATGAGACGAAAATAAAAGATTTTCTAAATGAGAAAAAAGAATTAAACGAATATAAAAAGACATTAGATGAAATTATCAGGCAGAAAGAACATATTTTAAGTGAGAAAGAAGAAGTGCTTTTATCTGAAGCATCTGAGGCACTGCAAACACCTTCCCAAACGTTTGGAATGCTGAATAATGCAGACTTAAAATTCCCACTCATTAAAAATGAAAATGGGGAAGAAGTTGAGCTAACGCATGGTCGTTATATTCAGTTTTTAGAATCAAAAGATCGGGATGTACGAAAAGCAGCTTTTGAAGCGATGTATGATACATTCGGAAGTTTTAAAAATACATTTGCAACGACACTGAATGGAAACGTAAAAAAGGATAATTTTTATGCCAAAGTCCGGAATTACCGTTCAGCAAGACATTCCGCCCTAGACACGAATAATATTCCAGAAACAGTTTATGATAATTTAGTTGAAGCCGTTAATGAAAAATTGCCGCTGCTTCACCGTTATACAGAACTGCGTAAAAAAGTACTCGGACTAGATGATCTTCATATGTATGATTTATATGTGCCACTCGTTGAAGGTGTCGATATGAAAATTACGTATGATGAAGCACAAGATTATGTGTTAAAAAGTTTAGCCCCACTTGGTGAAGAATATACGAATATTTTAAAAGAAGGATTCGAGAGTCGCTGGATTGATGTCGTTGAAAATAAAGGGAAGCGAAGTGGAGCGTACTCATCAGGTTCTTATGGAACGAATCCGTTTATTTTGTTAAATTGGCAAGACAAAGTAAATGATGTATATACGTTAACTCATGAATTAGGTCACTCATTGCATAGTTATTATACGAGAAAAAATCAGCCATACCGTTATGGAAATTATTCGATTTTTGTAGCGGAAGTAGCTTCAACATGTAATGAAGCATTATTAAGTGAGTATTTATTAAAGTCTTTAGATGATGAAAAACAACGACTGTATATTTTAAATCATTTTCTAGAAGGTTTTCGTGGAACGGTTTTCCGTCAGACAATGTTTGCTGAATTTGAACATGATATCCATGTGCGATCGCAAAATGGAGAACCATTAACAGCGGATAGCTTTACGGAAATTTATTACGATTTAAACAAAAAATATTTCGGTAAACATGTAAACGTCGATGAACAAATTGGACTTGAGTGGGCCAGAATCCCTCATTTCTATTACAATTATTATGTCTATCAATACGCAACTGGCTACTCAGCAGCAACATCACTTGCCAGTCAAATTCTGTCAGAAAAAGATGTAGCTGTTGAAAGATATATTAATTATTTAAAAGCCGGAAGCAGTGATTTTCCAATTGAAGTATTAAAAAAAGCGGGCGTAGACATGACGTCAAAACAACCGATTTTAGAGGCACTCGATGTATTTGAGGAAAAATTAAACGAATTTGAAAAATTAATTTTGAAAAACTAAATTTTCAAAACCGCACAGTGCAACAATATTGTGCGGTTTTTTCTTTATGATAACAACTTGCAAAAGTTATTAGACAAATTCCCCTGTAACCAAAAGAAAAACTATTCCAATCAAAAGAGTTCATAAAATTGTAATAATTTGCATTAAATTTCATAGATTGTTACAATGTCGGTAATAAATTCTATTAATTTAGAATATTGCTAGTTTATCAACTAGTAAAATAAGAAGGGGGAATGGAATTGAATGGTATTCTAGTAGCGCTTATCGGTATGGTTGGGCTAGCTTTGGGTTATCGCTATTATTCAAAGTTTATCGCAGAAAAAATCTTTAAACTTGACCCAAACTATGAAACACCGGCACATAAGTACGAAGATGGAGTAGATTTTGTCCCGACGAATAAATTTATATTATGGGGACATCATTTTACATCCGTTGCAGGGGCAGCACCAATTCTAGGGCCGGCAATTGCTATATATTGGGGTTGGATTCCTGCGTTTTTATGGGTCATCTTAGGAACCGTTTTTGCAGCTGGAGTACATGATTTTGGAACATTGGTTCTTTCTGTACGGAATCGCGGACAGTCTGTTGGAACCATTGCAGACAAATTAATAGGACAACGTGCGAAAATCTTATTTCTCTTTATCATTTTAATTTTAGTTTTAATGGTCAACGCAGTATTTGCATGGGTAATTTCAAATTTATTTATTACGTATCCATCAAGCGTGTTTCCAGTATTTATTCAAATCCCGCTAGCAGTTTGGATTGGATATGCAGTTTATAAACGACAGCAGAAAATGCTTGTCCCATCGTTAATTGCCCTTTTAATTATGTATGCAGCAGCGATTGCTTCAAGTAAATGGGAATTCTTACAAATTGATTTAGTGAAATATATGGGTGGAGAGGATGGAACCGGATTATTCGGACTTTCTACAGTAGGAACAGCATTTTTTATCTGGATTATGATATTAATGATCTATGTTTATATTGCATCGACTTTACCAGTGTGGAAATTATTACAACCGCGAGATTTTATTAATTCACATCAACTTGTTGTGGGACTTGGAATATTATATTTAGGTTTGTTATTTACTAATCCTTCTATTACTGTACCGGCAACCAATGCGGTGAACGATGTTTCTTGGTTCCCGTTACTCTTTATAACGATTGCTTGTGGGGCAATTTCAGGTTTCCATGGTCTTGTCTCTTCCGGAACATCATCTAAGCAATTGGATAAAGAAACGGATGCGAGATTTGTAGGGTATTTAGGAGCAGTTGGAGAAGGGGTTCTTGCGTTAATTTCTATTTTAGCTGTTACTACTTTTTTTGCCACAAAGGCTGACTTTTTTGCCACTTATAGTAGTTTCACAGAAGCGAATGGGGCAGGACTTGGAATTTTTGTCCAAGGTGCAGCTACACTAGCGCAAGGGTTAATGATCCCAACGGATGTTGCAGTCACCATTGTATCGATTATTGTTGTTAGTTTTGCTGCAACGACATTAGACTCTTCCGTTCGCTTAATGCGTTACATTATCGCAGAACTCGGAATGGCATATAAAGTACCAGCTTTGGAAAAGAAACATGTTGCTACCTCTGTTGCAGTATTATCGAGTGCGGCACTAGTATTATTACCTAAAGGGCCACAAGGATTTGGCTCGGGTGGATATTTACTTTGGCCATTATTCGGTACATCTAACCAACTTTTAGCAGCAATTAGTTTATTATTAATTGCCGTTTGGCTACGTCGTCTTGGTAGAAATTATATCGTCATCTTAATTCCGATGTTTTTCGTACTTGGAACGACATTACTTGCGATGTTCCAACAAGTTGTTTTCCAATGGTCATGGTTCGGATCAGAGCAAAATAATTTGTTATTTGTCTTCGGAGCAATCATCTTTGTATTTGCGATTTGGATTGCGTTGACAGCATTTAAAGCGTTGTCCGAAGAGAGGAAAAACCCAATCGACTCAGATAAAACAGGGCTGGGCTAATAGGTATTTGAAAAGAGGATCCGTACATAAATCAGATCCTCTTTTCATGTAAAAGGAGAGCTTTCCGCTATGTTAGACAAAATTAAAAAACTCATTCAATATTATGAAGATGTCATCAGTTTACCACATAAAGGGGAAATTGCCCGCGAGCTTCGAGATGAAGATGATTTATTTCTCCTTCTTCTTTATTCAGAAATGATCGGAATTCCAAATCCTGTTTTTTATTATACGTTAGAGCTTTACCCTTATATGATTGAGGAATTTCATAAATGGCATTTACGAATGGGGATGGAAAAGTCGCCGCTAACAGGAATTCGCTGTTGTTAATTATTAACGTAAATTTTTCTAAATGCTGACTGCCACTCAGCATGCTGTAGGGGCGACGTCGCATCATTTTCAGCTACTCAGCATGTTGTAAGAGCGACTTAGCATCTTTTCAAGCCACTCAGCATTTTGTAGGAACGAATCAATCATTATTTTTCATCCACTTACATGCTATCCGTGCAAAAAATAAGGATCATCCTAAAATTATGTAAGGTATAAGGTGATACGAATGAAAATCTCAAATAAAAAAATTATCTTTGTCGGTGGAAAAGGAGGAGTAGGGAAATCAACTTCGTCTGCAGCAATTGCGTTACGCACCGCCCAATCTGGACAAAAAACATTATTAATATCAACAGACCCAGCACATAATATTGGACATATTTTTGAACAAAAAATAGGTGGAGAAACGACAAAAATTGCTCATAATCTCTATGCGCTGGAAATTGACCCCGAACAAGAAACTGCTCAATATATTAAAAGTGTAAAAGAAAACATTAAAGGGGTGGTTCAGCCAACGATGATGGAAGAAGTCCACAGACAATTGGATACGGCAAAGGCATCCCCAGGTACAGATGAAGCTGCTCTTTTTGATAAACTGATTTCAATTATATTAGAAGAGAGTGCAAATTTTGATAAACTTATTTTTGATACAGCTCCGACTGGTCATACGATCCGCCTCCTTTCTTTACCTGAATTAATGGGCATCTGGATCCAAGGATTACTTGAAAAACGTCATAAGACAAAAGAAAATTATTCTCGTTTATTGCATGACGGGGAACCGGTGGAAGATCCTATTTTCGATGTGCTACAAGAACGGCAACAGCGCTTCGCTAAAGTTCGGGAAATAATGTTAGATGCCGAGCAAACAGGATTTATTTTTGTATTAAACCCGGAACAGCTTCCTATTGCTGAAACAAAAAATGC
>NZ_JBPPZG010000172.1:0-8676 GCF_051918545.1 Pseudogracilibacillus amylolyticus (SeqCode)
CGATGGTCTCAATTATCTCGCTGGAAAATCGTTACATGAAATTAATTTCACCGCAAGCGAGGCAACATTAAAGGCACATATCGACGGTGGGGTTCCCAACCTAGTAATTGATTTACCTGCCCTCGACGCGTACACATTTGGTTATATGGTGTATTTCTTTGAAAAAGCTTGTGCAGTAAGTGGCTATTTACTTGGTGTAAATCCATTTGACCAGCCTGGAGTGGAAGCGTATAAGCAGAATATGTTTGAGATGCTTGGGAAACCGGGGTATGGGAAGTGAAGCTTGTTTGATGTTTGGATAGTTACATGAATTTTACTTTGGTGTCGAGTGAGATGGGATATTGTTTGTAAAATATGTTTCAGTATTGAGTAATATGGTGACTCCATAATTTGAAATTATATATCAATCAATAGACTTATCCATCCTACAGGTGAAAAACAACGATAATAAGATTTGGAAAAATAATCGTGGCATTACCATGTGTACATGAAAAAATTTCCAAGACAATAAAAAGATCTCTTATTTTCATATCAATAAGAGATCTTTATTTTTTTGCTCACTTATTTTTATCTTTATCAAACATTCGTTTTCGTGCTTCTTTTTGTAGTTCTCGTTCTGTTTCTCGGGCGCTTTCTATTTCTTGCATGACAAGTTCGAGGTCTAATTGCAATAATCTTCCTTCTAATTCATCTTGTATATATGTTCGAATTGCATTGCGGCTATCTGCATCGGCGATGATGATAAGTCCTGTTTTCCCCGGAGATATCATAGATAACGTTTGTTCAAATACGCTTAACGCATCTCTAACCTCGCGTGCATCCCTGGCGGCTCCAATAACAGTTCCAGACACCCATCCAAGTAGCATTCCAAGTGGTCCGGCGAGAATTCCGATAAGTATCCCAATGATGCTACCTCTTGATGTTCGGTCAGGGCCAGTCATGTCCATAAAGTCTTTGATTTCAATTTTTTCTTTCTCAGAATTAATCACTACTGCCATCTGTTCTATATTTACATCTTTTTTTGCATGTCTTTGTTTTAATTCCGAAAATGCTTGGTATGATTTACTGTCTTCTTCAAATGTGGTAATAAACACTCGTTTTTCCATTTTCATCACCTCTATATATCAAAGATTACCATAAAAAGTGAAAAATTAGTAATTTTTACTGTTATGATGGAGCCTATTGCTTCTGGACTTTTAAAAATTTCTATTTTATTTATCCTGTATAGCAATTCGTCCTTTTTTGAATAGACTTCGATTTACCTTTATTTGTTTGAAATAAAAATAGGTGCTGGTTTCTTCCTGAATTGTTCCACTAAATTTTCAACTACATCATTATTATCCCCTTTCTAGGAAACCTATTTGATTGATAAAGGCATGGTGGCGGAATTTTAACATGCAAGATTTGATACCCCTACGAAATCTGGGAAGAGCGCCAAGCCAGTATTTTCATCCGTGATCTTTTTGTCGATTATAATTAAATGAAGCAATAGAAAAAGGTTTATTACCTTTGAGATATAAAGGATATTCGATGAAAAATTATTATTTCAATTTTGGGATGCAACCAATTGGCACTCTTCTATATCTAATATATTGAACAAACAAAAAAAGCAGAAAGAGGTGATTGATGGAATGGGATCGACAAAAACATTAGTCAAAAAGGCAAAAAAGGGAGATGGGGAGGCATTTATTGCGCTTGTAAAGCAATATGAAGATGTATTATATCGGACGGCAAGCAGAATATTAAACAATGACGAAGATGTAGCTGATGCGATGCAGGAGGCTATTATATCGGCTTACGAAAATTTACATACATTAAAAAACAATGATTACTTTAATACGTGGCTTTGTAAAATTTTAATAAATAAATGTAACAGCTTGCTAAATAGGAAGAAGAACATCGTGAGTATGAATGATCATATAATTCCTGATAAGAAAAATGATGAGTTTCAAAAAGTAGAATTAGAGGAAGCGCTTAATAGTTTAAATGAAGTGTACAGGGTAGCACTAGTTTTATATTATATTGTCGGCTTGAATGTTCGAGAAATTAGTGAATTTTTAAAGGAGCCGGAAGGTACAATCAAGTCCAGACTTTCTAGAGCCAAAAAGCTATTAAGACAAAACTATTATAACAATGAGGGAGTGATTGCTTGTGAAAAATAACTTTGAAAAAGAGTTGAGTCACATGATGAATGAAGAAAGAAAAATCCCTAGTAATGTAAGGCAATCGGTTGATCAAGCTTATGATTTAATTCGTTGTAAAGGTAAAAAGAAGAAAGTTCACTATGTTTGGAAACGAATAGCTGCTGTAGCATGTGCATTAATTGTAACTGGAATTGTTCTGACGAATGAACATGTAATTGCTGGAATTAACGGTTTTTTAAATTTTGGAGATCAAGGTGTTGAACAAGCTTTAAATAATGGTTTTTCACAAGCAAACGATAGTGCGGCAACTGATAAGGACATTCAAATATTCTTAGATAATTACTTTTTAGATGCGAATAAGTTAGGGATGAGTTTTCAGTTAGAATTTGAAGATCCAACCGTTCTAAAAAATATGGAAGATATGTCAATCGATTATCGAATAAAAAATGGTGATGGTGAATACATTGTCGAGTTTATTCCAGATACAAAACCTTTACAAGGTGAAAACAGATATATATCAAGTCTCGACTATCATCTTTTAAATGTAGATGAGAGTACAGGAAGAGCTCAATTGGATGTTCTGATGGAGTCTCATCAAGGAAATCTTCCAACTTTGGAAGATGCTGTAGTTGAAGTGGAGAGTGTCAATGTTTTTTATAGTGTAGATAAACTTGAGAAAATAGATGGTGATTGGAAGCTTTCTGTAATTAATCCAGATAAGCAAAATATTGATTCTTCAGTGCAATATGTCATGCAAGATGCATCTTCTACTATTCAGGTATCAGAAGCGAATGCAAATCCAACTTCATTACACATAACATTTTCAGTGGATGGAATATATGATGATGAAAGTGCATTTGTCGATCAGATGAAAGTCATAGACGAAGATGGCAATGAATATTTTTCAAATGGGTTTAGTAGAGAAGTGAGAAATAATGAGACTATTATTTCAACAAACTTCCCATTTACTTCTTATACTACTTCCAAAAAACTTACATTAATTATTGATGAAGTAGGAGAGGTGGAATTGATCAAAGAGTAGATTGCTAAAGCATTTGTTTTCTACGATCTATTATGAAGGACTTTTAACTAGACTTGTAATGCCCCCGAGGTTAGCCTAACAATCTAATCTCGGGGGCATTTTTTACATATTAGAGAAACATTCCCTCATATTCGGAGTCGTTCCATGCTAATTTTAGTTCATAGTACCCCCGTCCTCCCAATCTTTAATTCTTCCTCTCTTGTTGAATAGAAGAGTAACTGCTTATCATAAGCCTTATTTCCCAAACTGTAATTTTTCTAATTTTTAAAATGATAAAAAATTCCCGTAAATGATGTTGGGTTGAATAAAGTATGGTAATTAACTCCTGCATAGTCATCCTCATGAAAATACTTGAAATTAATGGTAATCTAAAAAGGATATTTAACGGTAAAATGCTCGTACTCTCTATGTTTATTTGAAGGAAAAGAGGGATGGTTAATTGATTGAATTTCTCCAACAGTTATTTAGAAGAAAAACGGAAGCGGAAAGAAAAAGAGATGAATACTATAAGCTGTATACGAAGCTCGAAAACATCTTGGAAGAATATGATAAAAAGGTAGAAGAATTTACGAGTGCGTATAATAGTTATCGAAACTCAGGACCTTATCTTTCTCCATCGAAAATCCCATCCAACGACTTTGTGGAAAAACGCAAACAATTAAATGAACGATTAGATGCTCAATTTGAAAATGAGCAAGGTAAACGATCGGATCTGGTTAACGCAGTAAAAATTGCGTATGGTCGGTATGAGTATTATCAGAGTTTAGCTATAAGAGAAGCCGAAAATTACGAGAGAGAAAAGAATAAATAAAGGAGTCAATAATAATGGATGATGTGGTCATTGATCAATCCAAATTAGAAGAGGCCAAACAACTTGCGAGCAAAGTGGAAAATAGTGTGAAACGAACCCATATGTATTGTGAAACATTAGTTTCGACAGTTGCTTCCTCGACTTGGAAAGGAGAAAGCAAAGACGCATTTTTGTCGTATATCGAAATTATCGAACAATATCATGCCGAGTTATCCGAAGCGGTAAAGTTACAAACAACCGCCATGAAAAACTTAGAAAGTTATATTGCAGAGTTTCCACAAGATAATCGGGTGAAAAGGATGAAAAGTATATGAGCAAACGAGAATCAGATTTGTTTCACATAACAGAAATATATTTACTTGCATCTGCCTTTGAATCAGAGATGCTATTTGGGTTACCCGATAAGAAAACGTTGCATTTATTAGGCGGTGAAGTGGATAAGGTTGCACATCAGGCATTAGTTAAAAAAGAAATTTTAACAGAAGAAGGCAAAATCACAAAAGGTGGAGCATACGTGATTCGGGCATTGGAGTTTTATTATTTAAGTAAAAAATATGTGAGAATTAATAATTTAATGTTCGGTTTTCGTGAAGCGGATGAAGATGAAGTCATTATGCTTGTCGAAGTAGAGGACGGAAAGTATTATCGGCTACATGTGATCTCAAAAGCACTTGTCTTAAAACTATTGATTGATCGTTTTCCATTTATTTTACGCGAGCCGGAAAAAGAAGAGAAGGATTTTTTGAAGAAAGAATTGTCTACACAACTCAGAGATGAACTCGGAGACCTGGAAATTGGGGAAGAGTTTATGAATCTTGAATTCTTTCATACAGGAGAAAGTCCTCAGGCAGAGGATAATCCGAAGTTTTACCAGCAGTGGTTCGCCCTTCCACATGATAAGAAGTTAATTATGATTGACCCGATGAAAGACATATATTATCACGCAAGTCAGTATTGGTTTTTAAAAATATTGTTTGACGAAATGGATTTCCCATATAAGGAGGCAACGTCGAATGTCTAAGCCTGTGTTAATGGATGGAGGCGGAGTTCGTGCAGAAATTAATATTGATGTCGATGAAATCACTTTGATCTATCAGCAAATTGAATCTATTTTGAATGAGTTTGAGAGTACAATTATTCCGAACATTGAAAAGTTGAAAACAAATGATTTCTATTCTTCAGGAAAAGCAAAGAAAGCGATGGATGCATTCCCGGAAGCAAATGAAAAAATAACAGAAATTTATAACCATTATGCAAGAGCTTCCCTATTAGTAATTGACACATTAACTAGCATGATGGAGGCAGACCGCACGATTGCTCTTGAAATTATCGAAAAGCTGGAGCTGTGATACAATGGATGTAAAATATATTCCTTCAGATTGGGAAAAGACAAAGCAAGGATTAAGTGAATTTGTTGGTGGTGGCCATTGGACGCTTAGTCCGTTCACTACGGCGAATGAGATTTGTAATAACCTTGATCAAGTTGAATCGCTTATTAGAAAGTATGACAGTGATGGATTTGTCTCCTTCAGTTATGATAATCAGAAAAATAAATATTATGAGTTGAATGAGGACTTCCATGCCCTTCACCAATTTGTAAGTGAAGTCGGAACAATTGTCGATGATGTTATCGATGAACGGTTTTACAAAGATATGGATAAATTTGTGGAAGCGATTCGTGATTTAAAGATTGAAGAGTTTAAAACGACAAATCGAATTGGTGCCATGCAGCAAATTAATACAGACTTTGCACCGAGTGGCGAAATTCCGAAATTAGAAATCACGCTGGACGATCTTTTCGGTGGAGAAAATTTTTATGCGGATCAAATTAAGCTCGAATATGACCAGATAAAAGAAATGCACCCTGACCAAGAATTCTCTTTAGAAGAATATAGGCAAGTAGCATTAAACACCCATGCGTTCGAATATACCTCGATAAAAGATCAGCAGTATAATAAAGAATTTTGGGTTAGCATTGCCGCCTTAGTAGTGATTGTCGGTGCAGCGCTTATTTTTCCCCCGGCAGGTATTGCACTCGGAGCTATTTATGGTACATTAGAATTATCGACAGCCGTCACAGGAAAAGACTGGGTTTCCGGCCGGGAAGTTGGTACAGGAGAACGATGGTTTAGAGGTTTGCTGGCACCACTTGACCTCATACCAGCTGTAGGCTCTGTGAAGAAATTTGCCGTTTTAGGCAGAGCTGGGAAATTGAAGCAAGCTGCCACGATAAGTTTGAAAACGTCGCCGGCAGTGAGACTGAAGGAGACGGTGAAAGGATCGATTCATACTGCACGTACGGAAGGCCTAAACCGGATGAATCAGTTAAAAGACTTCGCGAAAGGCCGAGCAGTCGTTGTAGGGAAGAAGATAGAAAAAGATGCGATCGATGTCGCAAAAGGAATCGATAAAGGAGTTACTGCTGCTAAACAATTAAAGGAATCCGTATTTCCCAAACATCAGTTTGCAACCCCTGATGGAGCGATAGTTTCGGGAAGCAAAGTAGAAAACACGCATGCTGTAGAGAATTTCTTCAGAGCGAAGATTGAAGATGTGAAGGGGATTGGGAAGGGTAGTAAGGAGATAGGTAAAAATATTTCTCAAGGTGCAAGATATGGCGAAAGAAAAATTTCAAAAGAGACGTATGGAAAATTAAGAAGAGCGTCGCCATCTTCAAAAATACAAAGAGAGGTTAATAAAAATATTGATAATATTATTGGAACCGAGGATTTTGCGTTACCAGGAAAAATAATTAATAAAAAACTACATGCAGACCATATTGTTTCTTTAGAAAAAATAGCTCGTATGGAAGGTTTTGAAACATTAACATATAATCAACAAAAGCAAATTGCTAATTATGTAGAGAATTTTATAGGACTTAGCGAAACCGCCAATACCTCAAAAGGTTCGAAATCATATGCAGATTGGTACGTCTATAAGAAAGAAAACATTCCTGTAAATCCTCGATTTAGGGAAAAAATGATATTAAAAGAAAAAGAATTAGAAATTGAGATACAAAAAATGATAGATGATTTTAACAGGATAAATAAAAGGGAGTGAATTTGTATGGAAAAGTTAGCATTTTTAAAGCAATATAGAAAAAGTATCGAGCTTGTATCTGACAAAGATATCCTTAATATATCAAAGGGGAGTATACCTCAACAATGGTTAGAAATATTTAAAGAAACAGATAAGACTAGAAGGAAAGATAAACTTTTAGCTCTATGGAATAGTGTATGTGAAAGAGAGTTGAGTAATACTATTTCATATCTAAGAGAAAATTTATTAGATTTCGAGCTAATTGTAGATAATGAACAATATGCAGTTTTATACAGTGTGAATAGTGAAAATGATGAAACTCTTTATTACGAAGGAGGGATACCGAAAAGTTCGATTTATACTTCAAAAATGCATCTAGACTGGTCAAATGTTCCAGAAGCTATTAAAGAATTTTATGAAAAGTTACACGATGGTTTCTATTATTTGCCAAGTAGAGCTATGGGACTTGTACCATTGGAGAATATTACTCACTTTAAGGAATATGAATGGGGAATAATTGAAGAATTGGAAGAACCATTAGGGATTAATATGGATACAACATTTGGATTTTTTGAAAATGGCATGGGTGGATATGTTGCTGTTGATTTAAATAATAGTGAGGAGGATGTAGCGACATTATGGTTTACTAATGATCAGCCCGATTACAATGTGAATTTTTGGGATGTTGTAGATGAATGGATTGTAATAGGGCTTCAAGATAATTAAATCCTATTTGATTAACGATTAATAGCTTCAGAATATTCTTAACAATATATAGTTTAGAAAGCTAACAGAGTGTACTAACCTCAAAAGTTAGACTAAATATTTAGCTACTAATTGACTGGTATGCAAACGGTACTCAACCGGCTCTTGCCAGTCAATTTTTCTTTTATTCGATTACTATTATAGTAGAAAACATCCCTTGCTTTAATTTCTTAAATTAGTCATAGACTTGTCCATGATACATTTGTTGTTTCAGTAAATCAAAGAATTTTTCTATCGGTGAATTATCTAGACAGTACGCCTTCGAGACATAATTTGAATTATTTTATTATCTTTCAGTCTTTTTATTAATCCTTCATTTTATATCTTCATAAATGGTTGTGCAGTAGGAAAAATCTTTAATATTGGAAGGCAAGGTATGCCAATGAAATGATTAAAAGGGGGATTATTGAATGAAGATAGAAATATTAAATGCCATCGATGAAGAATTCGAAATGTGCCCAGAAGCCTTTGGAGGACCTCTTAATATTGAGGAAGTAAACCAAGCAGAAGATGAGCTAAAAGTAAAATTGCCAGAGGATTTTAAAGAATTTCTTTTGAGATATGGTTCTGGAGCAGTTGGTGAGGCTATTATTTTGGGATTGAAAGAGGCAGAGTTTGTTGCGACACCATCATTTGTAGAGAAATCTCTACATTTTAGAAATGTACTCCCTAAAGGGTATGAGAACTTTATAGCTATTGGTATAGACGGTGCAGGAAATCCGGTAGGCTTTAATTTCCCGGATACAGAAATTATTACATTTGATTTTAACTTCGGTGGTAAAGAAATTATAGCAGAGAGTTTTGAGGAATACTTAGAAAAAGCAATCCGTGAAGAATTAAATATACATTTTTAACATCCAGGATATTAGTTGTAA
>NZ_JBPPZG010000173.1:0-8674 GCF_051918545.1 Pseudogracilibacillus amylolyticus (SeqCode)
AAGATATTATGCAGTATTTCGTCAAAACTGTACATTCTTATTTAATCGTTTTTGTACATTTCTAGATTATCATTTATATTTATTGTAAAAAAGCCAAAAAAGCTTTGAAACAGCCTGTTTACTACGGTAAAATTATCCATATGTTATATGGGAGGAGTGTACCCAATATGTCTATGGATTTTTCAGCAAAAATCCGAGAAACGGAAAATGTGATTCGTAGACTGTCAGGTGAGATCAGTAGTCATCACCATAATGTAGAACGGCTTCGCCAAACAAAGGATCGGCTTATTGAGTTGTATGACATTTTCATCGAAAATTCAGAACATGTTTCAAAACCTTCGTTTACAAAAAACACTTGGGGTGGTGAATTGGCAAATGAATTTCTTTCTTTTAGACAATACGAATGGAAAAGAAGTTACTTAGCGATTCCAAATAAGCAACTGAGTAAACGTATAGAAGAACTTGAGCAACAAATAAATCGGATCGACTCAAAAATTATTAGTCTAGAAAATCAAGTCTATGGGAAAAGAGTTCATTTAAGTTATTTAGAAAGCAGATAAAGGGAGGCGTTAACGTAAATGGAAATAAAAATTACAGAAGCTCCAATAAAACAATCTGTTCATGCACTATCTACTTCTGCCCAGGATTTATCATCATCCATATCAACTATAGAAGGGAAAAATCAACTGGAATGTATCACAAAAATAAACGAAATCAATCAAACATATATATCAATCTTGGAACAGTACAAAGCATTACTTTTACAAAATATAAATGTTACTGAAGATACATTAGAAGAACTGATAGAAAAGGATCGAGGGATAGCAGACGCAATTCTTTTAAACTCACAAAAATAGTTTTCATCCTTCCGCCTTGGCTTGACTTAAAAAAATGTAAAAAGGACGGTCATTTAAGTGAAGGTTTTAGATGTTAAAAATTTAGATAGTGGAATACGCTCTATAGAAAAAGAAATAGAAACGATCCAAGCTCAAATTTCTGCGATTCAACGCGCTGTAAGAGGAATAACAGAGTTAGAAGCAGAATTAAAAGGTAAAACAGGTGAGGCAATCCGATCTTTTTATCAACATGTTCATCAAACGTTTCTTATTTTCCTACACCAATCATTAACAGATTATACTTTCATACTTAAAGAAATGAAAACATCCGTTAGTAATTTTGAAGGAGATAACAACGGTTTCATCCATGAAGGCTTTATTAGCGAAGACGTTAGAAGTGGGATAGACAGAGCGGAAGAGATGACGTATGATTTAATTAACATAATAAATGAAGAGATGAATAGCGTCTCGGACATTATTTCCCTTTCCCCGTTAAATATGAATGAGTTTAGCCAATATGCGGATAAAGGTAGAGAACGTGCAACAAAAGTTATAGAAGCGTTGTATGAGCTCGATTATCAACAAACGAAAGCTTTAGAAGGTGTAGATAAGGATCTTAATTTACTACAAAACTATATTAATGAAATGAATATTTCTTTTGGAAATAGTAGTGCCATACCAAATTTTACCCCTTTGTCCGCATTTGGAATGCCGACGTATAAGAAAGTGAAAGAAAAGGTGTTTGGAAAGTCAATTTCCATTCAGATAAAAAATTTACATCAACTGAAGAATATGAAATACGATTTAAATACATATAAAGGTATTGGGCTCGGAATATGGGATATAGTGAACGATATTGCTCAAGGTGTTCACCAACTAGCGACAGATCCTATTGGTGTGGTAACTGAACTAGGGTATATGATTTTACACCCTGTTGAAACTGGGAAATATATGACAGAAGCTATCATAAGTTCATTTGAACGGGATGTTATCAATGGAGACAACGAAAGCCGTGCCCGATGGGCCACATATGCAGTTGGAACAGTGGCAGAAACTGTTTTGGGAACAAAAGGTGTTCTTGCTGGATTACGGATTTCGCGAACAGGAACTAAAATAAGTAAGATTAAAACAAAGGACGTAAATAATGCCAGGCAATCAAATGCTTTTTATTATCCAGAAAATAACTTAGCATTCGCAGGCGCTTATGACACAGTACCTTATAATGTGTATAATCTAAATAAAATAAAAGAACAATTATTAATGAAAAGCACAGGGATTGGTGAGAATTGGAGTACAAAAATAAGTGTAGATGATTTCAATCCAAAAACAGCCACAAATAAACAAAAAGGAAACTTTGGTGAAATCATTTCTAGTGACAATTTATTAAATAATCCAAGTCTAAAAGAAGCCGGCTATGACCTAAAGCCAGTAGGAAGAGATGCCCCGGCAAGCATTGATGATAAAATAGTCAGAGGAATAGATGGATTATATGAAAATACAAATCCAAATTCGAATATAAAATATGTAATCGATGAAGCGAAGTTTGGTAAAGGTCAATTAGGAAAAACGAAAGACGGTAAGCAAATGTCAGATGATTGGTTGGTGGGGGAGAAATCAGGAAATGATAGAATATATAATGCTGTAGAAGATAAAGAATTAGCCATTAAAATCATGAGGTCACTAGAGAAAAATGAAGTCGAAAGAGTATTATCAAAAGTGGATAGTAATGGAAATGTAAAGACATATAAACTTGATAAAAATGGGAATACAATTGGCGAATGGCCCTGATTTTAACTTGGAGGATTGAATAGAATGAGAGATCACTTATGTAATGATGGAATATGTAAAGATGGAGTGGAATTTAAAGAGCTGTATATTAAAGTAACTAGTGAAGATATACAATGTATTAAAGAAGATATGGAAAATGGGATTCAAAGACACCCCAGAGATAACAAAAGTATTATCGAAGAATCTTATTTAAGCAATTTTTCATCTAAGATAGATGTGATTAGAGGAAAGTATTCTTTGGGACAAAGCAATATATCTATCGAGAACGATTTTAATTGTGCAATTAGTGATTTAGATTACATAGGGAATAGAGAAGTTGCATATCTAAAATTACTGTGGGCTATATCTTTGGGACTTTTGCTGGAAACAGATAAACAAAACATGAAAAGACTCGCAACTATTGTAGAAAATCAGAATGTAGAAGACTTTGTGATTGATTATCTACTATGCGCTAGTGATATCGGCTGGACAAAAATTAGGAATGTTTTTATTGAGGAAGTCCCCTACACAAATACAAAAGAAATTATCGAACTCGCAGAAACGGATAAACAAGCGGCCTCTAAAAGACTTCAAACATACATGGAGAACGAATGGTTTCAGGGACACTACGATTATGAGTGGAGAAATGCGCATAAAAGACGTGGATATGTAGGGTTCTGGAGCTTTGAAACTGCTGCCATTGCTAAAATCTTAAAGCTTGATGACTCTAGCCTTAAAAATAACAACCACTACCCATACGATTTGGCACATTACAAAAATTCTATAAAATTTAAAGACTTTACGCTAAATGAATATTTAATGGAGATTGACACAGAAGAACCTAAAGATTGGGCAGAAGGAATAGAAAACAATCCTGCGCTGGAAAAAATCATCCCAATCAAATGGCACGCTTTTGTAAATGAATTAATTTCAGATTATCAAGCGTTGGATGACGATCAATTCTATGATAAATATAAAGAACCAATGGAATTAGACCAAATTTGGTTTTTTAAAGATGAGTATAAAGAAGAAAATAAAGAAAAAAACCTGTTAGGAAGTTTAATTGTTTTTGCCCTAACACAAAGAGGCTTTATCCTGCAGCTGGATTATAAGGACAATTTAGAAGACTACGTTCATATTATGAAAAACTTCTGGAAAGACTCTGAGACGAAACTTATTCAATTCATTTTGGATAATGACCAAAATTATTATGCATTAGTGCCAAAAGATGTAGACATAAGAAATATGTATGAAGTTATTGTTAAAGATGTAGGGTAGCGTGATATATATCGAATGAATGTATTATTAAAGAAGACCTTGATTGGCTAAAATCCCTTCAAGGTCTTTTGGTTTAATAAATACACCCTAGCGAAACCAAGTCATTTTAGGAAAGTTGGCGATGATATGACACTCTAGTTTTCCTTGCTGAATACCAATTAATTTGTTTTTAAATTCATTGCCACGATCTGTATGGAGGAGCTGAATATCGCTTAAAGGACCTTTAATAGATGAAAAAGTACGTGCAACTAGAGATTGGTCTTTACTCTTTCCTGTACTAAAGCCTATAATTTCGCGATTAAAAAGGTCGACAAATACACATGTGTAATGCCATTTATTTTTTAACTCTTACATATGTCACGTCACTTACAACTGCCTTCTTTGCAGTTTCTTGTTTGAACTCACAGTTTAATTCATTGGCTTGCTTAGAAAGAAAAATGTGAATTTAGATGACATCGAACTCTTTTTAGACGAAGATTTATTAAAAGACTAAATAGTATCCCATAGATAATTCAACTGCGATATGTTAAATAATGAAATTATTACCTTTATTTCTTTCTTAACAAAGTGGTGTATGATCTAATCAACGAAATTAATAAAGAAATGAGCAGCATCTCGGACATTATCTCTTTTTCTACATTATATATGGATGAATATTAGCAATAATGTCAGTAAAGGCAAGAGAATATTCTACAAAAGTAGTAAAAGCGTTGCATGAGATAGATCATCAACAAAAAAAGCCCTTAGAAGGTGTAGATGAGGATACAACTTACAGCAAAACTATATGAATGAAATGAAGATTACATATGGAAATAGTAGTGCCGTCCTCAACTTCAGCCCCTTGTCCGTATTTGAAATGTTGGCGTATAAGAAAGTGAAGGAAAAGGAGTTTGGACTTTGGAGGGTCTGGTCAATCACATCATGTAGACACTAGTAATGTCGGAATGTTTGAAGATATCAATATGTATAAAGGAATCTGGCTTGGTATTTAGGATGTTGTGAAGGATTTAGGGGAAGAGATCTACGAATTTTACAGTAATCCACTAGGTGTACTTTACCACCAACTTCTTTTTTAGGCAATGCATTATTTCGTTCAGTATATATAAGCAAAACACGATGGTTCTCCTATATTATTGGGACAATTGGAATTGAACTGGTAGGCCAAAAAGGCGCAGGGACAGCAGTCCGAACGTCAAGAAATATGTCGCGAATGAGTCAGCTAAAGGGAACACATCTTTCAACGATGGAAAATCCAGGAGTTTATACAAAGATCATTGAAACTGATCGGTTACTCACAAGAGAATACCAACCAACAGCGTACAATGTATATAATCCTGATCATATTGTAGAGCAGTTAACGGGTAAAAAGAATAGTGGAAATAGTATAGTGATGGTGTCCGATAAGGGTACGGGTGAACTTAAGCATCCAGTTTTAGATAATCCACGAGTAGGTAGTGCATTAAAAGATGATTTTTATCATAACTTTAATGATATAATTGATAATTATGCAGTTGATGCTCAAAGATTTGATTTGCCAAATAAAAAAGGACATATGGATTCGTTGTATCAGATAGAAGGTTCAGTGGTTAAGTATGAAACGAAATATGTAAAGGTTAAAAATAACGCCCCTGAAATGTTACAGACGAAAGAAACAATAGATGGAGTGTTTGAATGGGTGGTAGATCCTACGACTAACACAGTAACCCATAGAACATTTATACCTGGTGGCAAAGTTACAGGAAAAATAAATCAGTGGGGGAAATAGAAAATTGTATAAAATTGAAATAGTCGAGAAAAATGGATTTAATTGTAACTGGACTACGTTGTTTATTGGTAGACAGTTTAAGTTAATATCTTCCTCAGAAGTAACAAATTACGCTGTTGAATATCTAAAGAATAATCCTAATGTTAATAATGAGTTCATCCTTGAATTGGCGTGGGAACAAGAAGAAGATAAAGTAGATGATATACTTGAAAGAATAATCTCTGACAGTTCTTCGGAAGACATGACTAAAGAGTATCATAAGTGGTTATATAGCATTATAAAAGAGGCATATAATAATTCTTCTGATGAAAATATCTTTCAAGAAATAGAAAATATTTTTTCACTGTTTAATACGCCCCAAAATATGTATGACTTTTTTAGAAAAGTATCGGATGCATTTTATTATCCATCTGATTCAAAACATACAATTAAAGAACTTGTTGAGGAGTTTTTGGATGCTGAGAAGCAATTAATATTAAAATAATTAGGAGTTTAAAGAGAACGATGGAATAATAAGCCATCGTTTTCTTTTAAGTAGGGCTCGACACTCAAGAAAGACAAGTAATAAAGGAGATTTTATACTGTAATAAATTGGGTATGTAAAAAGAAGTATAGGATAACATTTAGACCTTGATTGGCTAAATGCCTTTCAAGTTTTTTACTTTACTTAATTTTAAACCAGCTGTTATTTGAATGAAACAATAAGAAAATGATTTGTTCGTGAATCGAGAGCTCGTGATGGTAGTATCATCAAGGAATTATATTTTAATACTGACTAGGAAGAAAAGTATGAGAATTGGGCGAGATGACATTTTACATAGCAAGAGTAATTATGATACCGCCACATTCACAAACAAACGAGATTGACAAAGCCCGTGCAGATATACAGGAGGTAACGTTAAAGGTTACAGGTTTAGTAATAGGACAGACAAAAATATGTTGCATTTTTACTAGAGACGGTCGAAAAATACTCGATATTCATTTAAAAAACGTTACATAATGTGAGGAACAAGGCTGGAAGATTGAAAAGCAAATTGCTGAACACCAAGAAAAGATCTTGAAAAATACATTCCTAATTTTAGGAATTTAGACCCTAGACAACAAAACGCTTTGATTAATAAAAAATGGCCATTGGATATACAAAGGCAAATGGAGTAAAAGCAAATTCTGGAGGAAATTTTAAGTATAAAGTTAGGTGATGATTAATGGAACCCAAAATGAAAAATTTTTTAATTGATTTAATAAATGAGATCCAAGAAAGTTATAATAATTCTTTGTTGCCCACAAAAGAAGAAGGTTTAGAAGAAAAAAACTACAGATTAGGTGTAAATTTTGCATATTATGACGTATTGGAATTAATTGAGTCTCAATTAAAATCATTTGGATATTCAGTAGAAGATATTGGTCAAATTACACCAATACTAGGCGAGAAATTCAACAAATAAAACATTAAGTTCAAAAGTTACCTCAAGAATATAAATTTCTTGAGGTTTTTTTGGAGGAATGCGTATAAAACTTGAGTCAGAAAGTAAAGAAAATTTTTATGCAGGGTACATACATTTCAGCATGTGGATATTAGTAATGTCGAATGTTTGAGGATATAAATACGTATAAAAGGTATTGGGCTTGGCATTTATGATGTAGTGAAGGTTTTAGGAGAAGGGAACTATGAACTTCATAACAATTCGTCTGGTGTTCTTTATCATTTGCTTCTTTTCTTAGGAAATGCACTATTTCGTTCAGTATATATAAGCAAAGCACGATGGTTCTCCTATATTATTGGGACAATTGGAATTGAACTGATAGGACCAAAAGGCGCAGGTACAGCAGTCCGAACATCAAGAAATATGTCGCGAATGAACCAGTTAAAAGGCACACATCTTCCAACGATGGAAAATCCAGGAGTTTATACAAAGATCATTGAAACTGATCGTTTACTCACAAGGGAATACCAACCAACAGCGTACAATGTATATAATCCTGATCATATATTAGAGCAGTTAACAGGTAAAAAGAATAGTGGAAATAGTAGAGAGATGGTGTCCGATAAGGGTACGAGTAATGCTCCTAAGTTTACTCCAAATGAAAGTGGATATTACGGAGCAGTAGGTCAAAGTGGAAGTGCTAAAGTAAGAAATATGACAGGTGGAAATCAAGCCGCAAAACAATTTTTTGATGAAAAAACTCAAGGGTTTAAGACTGAAAGAGACCTTGGAGATGGTAAAGTTCTTAGGATAATGGATGACGGTACAGCAATAACTTACAGACCCGTTTCACATTCTGATGGTACTCCTGCGGTTGATATTAATGGTGGTAGTACTTTCAAACAGCAAAAAATTCATTTCATACCATAAAAAAGAGGGAGATAAGATGCAACACTTTATAAAGAATGAGATAGCCCAGGAGCAAATTGATATGTTGAGAAGTGTTAAAGGTGCGTCATCGTTGAATGTGTACATCGACGAAGTCGGAGAATTTGCGCTCAATTTTGCTATTGAAAGCCCTGATAGGACGATAATTATAAAAAATATTCCTATCAATGCATCTGATGGTGATGAATATCCCAAGTTGATAATTGAACATGCAACAACACCAAGCCCCGACTACAAATTAACATATGTTGGTAAGGATTTAAAGGATATATTCATTTTGAAGGATGTGGCAACGTGGCAAAATAATGGTGTTAATTGGGTAATCGAAGCTGATATTGGAATAAAGATAATTTTTCATCAAGAAGAGATCCTATTACTTGCTTTGGATTCATTAGCAGGGTTTCTCAAAGTACTCAGACTCAATAAAACAACACCTGTGGAAGAAATATTAGAAGATTACTGGTCAATGAAGACTGATAAAGTTAACTCTCTAGTCAGAAAAGAAATAAAAATATAGTTGTATAATCTTAACCTTGATTGGCTCACGCTTATCAAGGTTTCATTTGTGCGCCAGGCATGGCGACCATCTAGGTGGTGAAAGTCCACTGTGGAGGTACACATCAACCAACCACTAGAGAAACGCAAGGCACTTACCG
>NZ_JBPPZG010000174.1:0-8602 GCF_051918545.1 Pseudogracilibacillus amylolyticus (SeqCode)
ATTTCTTGTTGTAATGAGCCATCCGAAAGCTCCGAAATTTCTTCCCAAACATCTTCAATCATTTCGGCATGGCATTTTGGACAATATGTAAGTTTCATAAATATCACCTTTCTTAATTAAGACATTTTGATAAATTTTAATCGATATGTAAAGAACGCTTATATGGAGATTTTATATTTCCACAAGAAAAATTATATAAAACAAAATAATGATTGCTTCTAACATGACCCCAACTCACAGAATGATATAACAATCATAGCATCTTTTCAGACTTTTTTACTGGATAAATAATAAAAATTTTATTAAGTATTTTTTATTTGTGGAAAGTAGATACACTTTTTTATTTTGTGGATGCATATTAAAATGATGATTCAAGCGACCTTATGATGACAAGTTACATGATTTGGGGAGTGCAAGAGCTTCTCGCGTGACCTTACGAAGGATGAATACATGAATTGGGGAACGCAAGAACAACTCGCGTAACCTTCCGAGGGATGAATACATGAATTGGGGAACGCAAGAACAACTCGCGTGACCTTGCGAGTGAAAAATCACATGATTTTAGGAGCGCAAAAACACCACTGGCTTTGCTCAACAAACATTAATTATTCAATTAAAATAAAATTGCCACCTTCATAACGAAAGTGGCTTCTTACATTTTTAATCAATTAATTTTGTTTTATAAATTCTTTTTTAAGCCCATGTTTTTCAATAAAATCATGTAAAATATCTTTTAAGTTAGGATTTCCTACTTCATCCAAGTCATAATGAACTCTTGTAGTTGGTTTATTGATCTCGATGACTCTCGTTAAGTCAATCGGTGTTCCGATAATCACCGCATCACAATCCGTTTTATTGATTGTTTCTTCTAAATCTTTTAATTGTTGTTCACCGTACCCCATCGCAGGAAGTACATTACCAATATGGTTATATTTTTCAAATGTTTCTTTAATAGATCCGACAGCAAATGGACGTGGATCAACCGATTCTGCCGCTTTTAGACGCTCAGCAGCAACTGTTCCTGCCCCAACATTCATTTCACCATGCGTAAGAGTCGGTCCATCTTCTACAATAAGCACTTTTTTTCCTTTAATAATCTCAGGGTTATCAACGGTAATGGTTGATTCGGCTTTTATAATTGTACTTTTCGGACTCACAGACTTAATATTATTTTCGACAATTTCGATCGCTGCTTTTTCTGCGCTGTCGATTTTATTAATGATCGATACATCCGTTGTTCTTAAAGCTACCTCACCCGGATAGTATTTCAGCTCATGACCAGGACGATGTGGGTCTAATACTGTTACTGCAAGATCCGGCTCATAGAATGAAAAGTCATTATTTCCACCGTCCCAAAGAATGACATCACAACCGTCTGGGTCATTTTCAACAGCCTCTAAAATATCGGCATAATCGACACCTGCATACACAATATTTCCACGTTCAACATGCGGCTCATATTCTTCCATCTCTTCGATCGTACATTTATGTTCTTTCAAATCTTCCACTGTCGCAAAACGTTGCACACGCTGCGCATTTAAATCACCATAAGGCATTGGGTGTCTCACCGCGATAACCTTGATTCCTTGTTCCAATAATGTTTCGATAATTTTACGTGATGTTTGACTTTTTCCAGTTCCCGTTCTCACCGCACAAACAGAAATCACTGGTTTGTTACTTTTTATCATCGTCTTTTTCGGTCCAAGTAATGTAAAATCCGCACCAGCGGCGTTGACGATCGCGCTTACGCTCATCACATCTTCATAATGTACGTCACTGTATGCAAAAACACATTCGTCAACGTCTAATTGTTTAATTAATTTTGGTAGCTCGTCTTGTGAATAAATCGGAATCCCTTCTGGGTAAAGCTTTCCAGCAAGCTCACTTGGATATTTACGACCATCTATATCAGGAATTTGTGTAGCCGTAAAAGCTACTACATTAAATTCTTCGTTATCTCTATAATAAGTATTAAAATTATGAAAATCTCTTCCCGCAGCACCAATAATGATAATGTTTTTCTTTTCCACTGCCATCTCTCCTACATATTCAAAATCGTTAGTATTTATTATACATAAAAATGTATAATAATACAATAGAGTAATTAAACTTTTATAAATTTTTTATATGGGAGGCTTTGCTGGCATTATTATAATTTTAACATTTTGGAAAAAAGGAGATATTTATTATTGAATCATAACCATTTTCAATCAGGTAAATCAAAAAATGGGGAACGTTTAACTCCGAATCGTGACTGTTTTTTTCAATTAAGCAAATCAAAAAGAGGAACGTTTTTATATCGTTAACATAATCACTCGTTCAGCCCGCAGAAGCAGATTCCCCGCTAAACCATCTCTCCTCTCATCCATACCAAAAAAACGCCTACCATCTCTGATAGGCGCCTAACAAACTAATGTCCCGCTTGCCATGGTCTGGATACTCGTGGCTTGGCTTTTTTTAATGGTGTTTTTGGCATATCTTCTCTTTTAACAAGTTTTGGTTCCATTCCTTCTTCTATTATTCGCTTTAACGTGCTGTTCATACGAAAGGTAATTGGGGGCATAAACACTCGTTTTGCTATCGCGTTACACTCCGGGCAGATGGATTCTTGTTTGTTCCCTCTTGTACTTTGATGCCATTCGGTAAAATGGCCGCACGTTTTGCAGGAAAAAGTATAATTCGCCACTTTAAACCCCTCCACTATTTCGGTAAGATGTCTTTTTTGAAGATCGCTTTTGGAATTCCGATTGTTGCACATGAATTTGGAATATCTACAACACTTGCAAGATTCGCTTGTACCGGAGCCGAACTTAAGAGCATATACGCTTGCTCACCTGTATATCCTAGTGTTTTTAAATATTCAATTGCATTTAGGCAGGCATTTTTAAACGCTACATTTGCATCTAAATACGTTTGTTGTCCGTTTTCTTCAACTGAAACTCCTTGGAAAACAAGGAATTCATTATAATTTGGATTAACTGGTCCTGGCTCGTATACAGGATTTTTCTTAATATTATACTTTGCCATTCCGCCTTTAATGACATCAACACGGAGCTCAATGAATCCGGACATTTCAATTGCACCACAGAATGTAATTTCTCCGTCCCCCTGTGAAAAATGCAGATCCCCTACCGACAATTTTGCCCCATCAACAAATACTGGGAAATATGTCCGTGATCCTTTAGAAAGGTCTTTAATATCACAGTTTCCACCATTCTCTCTTGGCGGTACCGTTCTTGCTCCTTCTCTTGCAACCCGATCAAAATCTTCCCCCTTTAAATTACCGAGCACAACATGTTCCGCTGTCGGAAGCGGTGCTAATGGCGGTACACGATCCGGATCTGTGTCGAATAATTCTTTTTCACGACGGTTCCATTCATCGAGCAGTTCCTGTGATGGTGCAACCCCCATTAACCCTGGATGCATGACGCCTGCAAATTCTACTCCCGGCACATGACGCGATGTCGTATAAATTCCATGAAAATCCCAAATCGATTTCGCGGCTTCTGGAAAATGGTCTACTAAAAATCCACCTCCATTTTCCTTAGCAAAAATTCCATTATGCCCCCACGGCTCAAGCGGTCCTATATCCAAAATATCTACGACGAGTAAATCGCCTGGCTCGCACCCATTTACATGAACAGGACCACTAAGTACATGCACACGTTCCAAATTTACCATAGCAACATCGGAAGGATCGTCATTATTTTTTATTTGCCCATCTGTCCATTCAATACATTCTAATCGAAAAGACTCACCTGGTTCTACTGAAAATACGGCTGGAATATCCGGGTGCCACCTGTTATGACCAACAACATCTTGCTCATCCATGCGCTTTGTCAAATCTACCTTAAACTCTTTCATTATTTTCGTATCTCCCTTGAAATATTTTTTATAAAAAAATCCAGCATGTAATAACAAACCCTTTGTGAAGCTTTGAGCAAAAAGCAATGTGTGAACATGCAGGATATTCTATACGATTAGGAAATTTTTTTATGAGGTTGGATTGGTTGGATTGGTTGGATTGGTACATGTTATGCAGGTTGGATGAAGAGTATTACTGAATTTGATAAGAATGTGTTTGTCGATTTGGGGTGATGGGAAGCGGGGGCGACGCTGGAGATAAAAAAGCGGATCTGCGTAGACAAGTTGGATATTGGGGAAATACAAAAAACAGCAGCGCTATCTTCTATATCTGCAAAACAATTCCCATTACAAAACCACCTTCACGAGAAAGTGGCTAGTTGGAAAATTATTTAGATTTTGACCAAAAAACTTTAGGTGCCGGGCTTTTAAATGTTAGCACTTCACTGGTTGTCGGGTGGATAAAAGATAATGTATGGGCATGAAGACCAAGTCTCCGGATCGCATTCGTTTTTGCACCATATTTTTTATCACCAACAACAGGATGTCCAAGATCATGCATATGAACCCGGATCTGATTTTTCCTGCCTGTGTCCAAATGTACTTCAAGCAGTGAAAAGTTATCATTCGTTTGCAGTACTTTATAATGTGTTTTTGCAAATTGTCCATCGTTTTTGGTAGGACTGGAATACATTCGGTGTGTCTTGGTCTCTTTTAGCCATGACGTTATTGTGCCGGATTGTTTTGTAACTTTCCCTTCAACTAAAGCAAGATACGCCCGTTCTTTTACAAACTTTCTCCAGCTATCCTGCAGTTTCCGTTTCGCCTGCTCATTTTTAGCAAACATCATCACACCAGATGTGTCCTGATCTAATCGATGCACAATAAAAACTCTATTTCTAGGATGCTGTTTCCGAACATAATTCATTAACTGATAATGCGCCGTTCTTCTTTTTTCCTTGTTAGTAGCAATAGTCAGTAATCCCGCTTCTTTATTAACGACAATAAGATCGTCATCTTCATATAGAATGGTTAAACCAACCAATGCTCCTTCACGCCTCGCGACTTTATTCGGTAGGATAGAAACAGTCTGTCCAGGGTGAAGCTCATACTTATAATACGTTTCAATATGGTCGTCTACAGATACTTGTCCCCGTTCGAGGATGGATTTTACTGAATTACGCCCACGGTTTGGCATCACTTCTAATAGAAAAGGCAATAACGTAGTAGACTCTTTAACTGTGTAATGATGTGATTGGTTCGCTCTGTGTCTTTTGTTTTTAGACAATTTGTTTCTCCTTTTTTTACATTGCTTGATCTTGAAAGCTTATTTTAACGTCTCTTGGATTTCAGCAATTTGTCCGTCATGTACATTTGCTATATAGGATAATTTCTTTATGACAAATTCATGTGTATCTAATCTGTCTTCTAACCGTTTAAAATAGCTTCTACTTTCAGATGTAGGATTATCCACATTTAACTCCAGTGTATCGAAACGTTTGTCAACTTCGTCAAATCTTTTATCAACTTGCTCGAAACGTTTATCGACCTCATCAAACCGACGATTCATCTCTGTTTTAACATCATTTATTTCAGATTTCAAACTGCTAGTTCCAGATTTCAAACCGTTAATTTCAGTCTTCAATCCAGTTACCTCAGTCGTTAAGTTTTTGATCATGTCAAACGTAGCATCCTTTTTTTTCTCCATCAAATCGCACCTCCCTTGATCAGTAAACTTTTCCGTCTAATCTTACCGTAATTATAACACACAAGTATGTACATCTTGTTGATCTATTTTTATTATACCAAAAAACCACTACACAAACGAGTGTTCCATTAATTATTTTTCTAAATAAGTTTAGAATTTGTTAAACTGTAACATAGTAACTAAGAATTGACGAAAAATAATCAGGTGATTTGATGAAAAAAACGACTCATAACCCATGGATATTATTATTAACAATTGGACTTGGAACATTACTCAACCCATTAAATTCTTCGATGATTTCTGTTGCCTTAACTCAGATGCAGCGGGATTTTGCATTAACGTTTGCTGATGCATCGTGGCTTATTTCTATATTTTACCTTGCCAGCTCAGCTGGACAGCCAGTGATGGGAAAACTTAGTGATATGTTCGGGGCAAAACGGATATTTATGAGTGGCCTTATCCTTGTTGTCATTTCATGTCTGCTTGCACCGTTTTCACCGAATTATGGATTTTTGCTTGGTTGCCGTGCTCTGCAAGCGATTGGAAGTTCTACCTTATTTCCGAGCGGAATGAGTATGATCCGAGCGCATATTACAACAAACCAAGCTCGGGCAATCGGAGTAATTAGTATCTTTTCCTCAACTTCAGCCGCTTTTGGACCGACAATTGGTGGACTGCTCGTTGCAAATTGGAACTGGTCAGCTATTTTCCTAATTAATTTTCCAATTATTATCGTTTCATTTTTAATGGCAATTTTCGTTCTGCCAAAAGCGAGTAAAGTAAATGTTAATTTAAAACGAATTGATTTTATCGGTATATCACTATTTATTATTTCTATTTTGGGCTTGATATTATTTTTGCTTTCGCTAACGGAGGATATTCGCTGGTGGGCATTATTAGTTTTTCTTTTATTCAGCATACTTTTCTATTCATTTGAGAAGAGAAAAACAGAACCGTTTATCGATGTGGAAGCACTTCGAAAAAACAAAAACGTAAATTTAGTTTATCTATTATTTATGTTAATTAACGCTGTTTACTATAATTATTTCTTTGGAATCCCAACGCTATTGCAGCAAGTACGCGGATATAGCGAAGAACATACTGGATTTATTATGCTTGCTCTTGCAGGTTTTAGCGTAATTGCAACCCCGCTTGCTGGGCGACTAATCGACCGAAAAAGTTCCAAACCAGCAGCAATAATTGGAGCAGTTTTTCTGCTCGTCGGAACAGGACTTTTACTTACATATAATGAAACTTCCATGCTTTGGTGGCTAATTATCATCATGGCCATACTCGGTATTAGTAACGGATTTAACAATATATCCGCACAAACGGCATTGTTTGAACATGTTGATGAAAAGGATACTGGTTCCGCCTCTGGGCTTTTTCAAACAAGCCGTTACTTAGGAGCAATTTTATCAGGAAGTTTTCTCGGGATGGCATTTACTGGGCATCTCGATATCGCCCATTTTCACTTAGTAGCCATCGTTTCCTTTATCGTGTGCATCATGATCGTTGGTTTAACTTTAAAATTACCGAAAAAAGAAAAGAATAGAGGGTAATTAAAATAATCGATGCCGTCACCCAAGGATTCAATGACACAAAAGCTGTTATCATCGTTTCAAACCAATTTGAAAAACTAGCAGTGACAATCAACCAGCGTCTCGGTCGCACTGTAACGAGACTGCACGGGCAAGGTGGTTTTAACGGAGATGAAAGAGATGTGATCTATGTAGTCATCATACGACTGGAAATATCAAAACTAAAAGACATTATTATGGAAATCGACCCAGACGCCTTCACCACCATCATGGACGCCCAAGAACTCACGGGGGAAGATTCAATTCACCGATTCAAAAAAAATCATAAGGAGGAACTCTCCCCCTACCAAGTCTAATATTTTGATTATGATTCAGCTAATTCGTTATCATTATAAATATAAAATAATAAAAAGGATGTGAATTCATGGATTTTGTAACGTTAAACAATGGTCTTCGTATGCCTCAACTTGGTTACGGTGTATGGCAAGTACCGAATGAAGAAGCAACTCCGGCTGTTAAACAGGCATTAAATGCAGGGTATCGTTCAATTGATACAGCAACAATATACGGGAATGAAAGTGGTGTTGGTAAAGCACTCGCTGCTAGTGACATTTCACGAGAAGATTTATTTATAACAACAAAAGTATGGAACGCCGATCAAGGTTATGACAATACATTAAAAGCTTTCGACACGAGTCTTGAAAAACTCGGTCTTGATTATGTTGACCTGTATTTAATTCACTGGCCAACTCCGATGTATGATACATATGTTGAAACATACAAAGCATTAGAAAAATTATATAAAGATGGTCGCACAAAAGCGATCGGTGTTTGTAACTTTGATATTGATCATTTACAACGAATCTTGGATGAGTGTACGGTCACCCCTGTTGTTAATCAAGTAGAATGTCATCCATACTTACAACAAAAGGAATTAAAGAAATTTTGCGAAGAACATGATATTTTATTAGAAGCATACAGCCCATTAATGAATGGTCAAACTGTATTACAAGATGAAATCATTAAAAAAATAGCGATCCAATATGATAAAACACCGGCTCAAGTTATTTTACGATGGCATTTGCAATCTAACTCTATCGTGATCCCAAAAACGGTAACTCCTTCCCGAATGGAAGAAAATATGAATGTATTTGAGTTCGAATTAAGTGAAGCTGATATGGAACAAATTGCCGAATTAGACCGAAATGAACGGATTAATTCAGTCCCAAGCGAGATGAACGTTCGATAAAAAATATGAAGTGAAAGAATAACATATGCTATTCTTTCACTTTCCAAAAATTCATCCTTTTAGATCAATCTTTGCACCTAGATACGGATGTGGAGCCGCTGGACTAGATTGGTTCATCATTTCAATTAGCGCAGCCCCATTCATTTCTGCAGTAGACATGGCGTTTTTCATCACAGCAAGACTCGCCTGCTGTTTTACTTGTGATTGATTCATCACAACCGATAGTGCCGCAATATCCAC
>NZ_JBPPZG010000175.1:0-8554 GCF_051918545.1 Pseudogracilibacillus amylolyticus (SeqCode)
CAGGTCCAATCGTCATTGGGCAGGCAGCTGAATTTGATTATGCAGGGACGCAAGCTTGTTTAACGTTAAAGGAAGAAGGCTGTGAAGTTATTCTGATTAATAATAACCCTGCAACGATCATGACAGATGAGAATGTCGCCGACCGTGTTTATTTTGAACCATTAACTGTTAAAAATATTGAAGCAATTATACAAAAAGAAAAACCAGATGGGATATTAGCGTCAGTTAGTGGGCAAACCGGTTTAAACTTGGCATTTAAATTACAAGACAAAGGTATTATTACTAAATATAATTTAAAAGTTTTAGGAACTCCTATTGATTCAATTATGCAAGGGGAAGACCGTGATAAATTTAGAAATTTAATGCAAGAAATCGAAGAGCCAATTTCAGAAAGTGCCATCGTTGATAATCTCGATGATGCACTAGCCTTTAGTAAGGAGGTAGGCTACCCGATTATAGTAAGACCTGCGTATACGTTAGGAGGTTCAGGAGGCGGGATTGCAACTGGCGAAAATCAATTTATTGAACTCGTTTCTCGCGGATTAAGAGCAAGTCCTATCAACCAATGTTTGATTGAAAAAAGCATTGCCGGCTGGAAAGAAATTGAGTTTGAAGTAATCCGAGATCAAGCAAATGATGCGAGCATCGTGTGCCATATGGAGAATATTGATCCAGTTGGCGTGCATACGGGTGATTCGATTGTCGTTGCTCCAATTCAAACTTTATCCGCTGAGGAAATTCAGATGCTTCGGGATGCGTCCTTAAAAATAGTGAAAAAGCTTGGTATTGTCGGAGCTTGTAATGTTCAGCTTGCCTTTGAGCCAAAAACGAAAAAATATATCGTCATTGAAGTAAACCCACGGGTTAGCCGTTCAAGTGCACTTGCTTCAAAGGCAACAGGATATCCTATCGCCAAAGTTGCTACAAAATTAAGTTTAGGTTACACATTGGCCGATATAAAATATGGTAAAACTGGTGAGTCACTTGCAACATTTGAACCGGAATTTGATTATGTTGTTGTGAAATTTCCGTGTTGGCCTTTTGATAAATTAACTACGGCAGATCGCAGGCTCGGTACGCAAATGAAAGCGACCGGAGAAGTAATGGCAATTGAAAAAACAGTTGCTGCAGGACTGCAAAAAGCAGTACGTTCGCTTGAATTAGAAGGAGAAGGGTTAACGTTACCGATTTTACAAAAAATGAATACCGGCGAACTTCGCAAATTAGTGTTCAATACGGATGATCGGCGATTTTTTGCAATTCTGGAGCTAGTGAGACGCGGTGTAGATATTATGGACATTCAAAAAGCAACAAAAATTGATGCCTTTTTCTTGCGTGAAATGAAAATGCTCGTTCGGTTAGAAAGTGAAATTTTAAAAAGTACGATTGACAGTGTCACGATTGAACAGATGCTGACGTTTAAGCAATATGGTTTTACCGATCAGTGGTTAGCTAACATGTGGCAATGTCCAGTCGCTGACGTACAAAAGAAGCAGCAACAATTTTCCATTTACCCGGAGTACGAAATGATCGACGCTTTTACAGAATCAAAAACAGAAAATGCAGTCTATTATTATGCAACATGGGATAGTGGAGAAACACCGAAAATTAAGAAGGTAACGAAAGAAAAAGTGCTTATTATCGGCTCGGGACCTATTCGTATCGGGCAAGGTATTGAATTTGATTATTGCTCTGTTCAAGGCATAAAAGCTTTACAAAAATACGGTTATGAAACAGTTTTAATTAATAATAATCCGGCCACTGTAAGTACTGACTATGAACTTGCTGATAAGTTATATTTTGAACCGATAACAGCAGAAGATGTGCTCCATGTAATGAAACATGAAAATATAACGAAGGCAATCGTACAGTTTGGTGGGCAAACGGCGATTAATTTAGTAAAAGAATTGGAAGCAGCTGGTGTTGAGTTACTTGGATCGACAATGGATACAATTGATATTTTGGAAGATCGGGATCGCTTTTATCAATATTTAAAGAGTATAAATGTTCCGCATATCCCTGGGCAAACAGCAATTACAGATGAGGACTTAATTGCAAAAGCGCGTGAAATTGGTTATCCGGTACTTATCCGGCCCTCTTATGTTATAGGTGGAAAAGGAATGGAAATTATCCGTTCAGAAGAACTTTTGGAAAAATTTATTTCAAAAAATTTAACCGCATCCTCTTATCCAATTTTAATTGATGCGTATTACCCGGGTAAAGAAGTGGAAGTCGATGTCATTACAGATGGAGAAACAATATTTATTCCGGCTATTTTTGAACATATTGAAAAAGCGGGTGTTCATTCCGGTGACAGTATGGCAGTAACGCCACCGATCTCTTTACCAGAGACGGTTAAGGAGCAAATTGTCGATTATGCCGAACGAGTAGCGACGAACATTGACTTTAAAGGGATCTTCAATATTCAATTCGTAATCTTTGAAGACATATTATATGTACTTGAGGTAAATCCACGAGCTTCAAGAACGGTACCAATCGTTTCCAAAGTAACGGATATTAATATGATCGAACTTGCAACAAAGACGTTACTCGGAACATCGTTGAAATCACTTTGTGGGAAAGTGAAATTACTCCCTGAAAATAAATTTTATACAGTAAAAGCACCGGTCTTCTCCATCGATAAATTACCGGGGGTCGATCCCAAGTTAGTTCCAGAAATGAAATCGACCGGTGAAGTGATCGCAATGTCAAAGGACTTATCTGAAAGTATAACAAAAGCATTTTTATGGAGTGAAGAATTAAGTCATTCGTATCGTAAAGAAGATAAAGAAATTTTCCTTGCTAAAAATGAGGCAAGTTTTCTAAAAGTGGAAGCAAGACTTACTGAAATCGGTATTACGGCAAAATATTCAGAAGACTTTGGTGAAAATATTCCATTTAAAGAGATGGAGGACTGGATGCGTTCTAAAAATGCGGTTGCTATTTATAGTCCCGAGGAAAATGGAGCTTTTCGTGAAAGAGCGTTGGAATTTAATTTAATCGTCATGACTTCAGAAGAAACCGTTCGTGCGTTTTCAATGATGACAAATAAAACAGTGGATATAGTGGGAATCCACGAATTAGAAAGAGCTAATCAAAAGGAAGTGGTGTTTTTATGAATCAACCCGCAGTGCTACAACAAATGAAAAGTAAATTAAATGGAAAAGATTTTTTACAAATAAGTGATTTTACAAAAGATGAACTGATGGACTTAATTGAATTTGGAATTAAGCTTAAAAATATGCAAAAACTTGGTGAACCTCATCGTTATCTTGAAGGAAAGACGCTTGCGATGATTTTTGAGAAATCATCAACGAGAACCCGTGTCTCCTTTGAAACGGGAATGTACCAGCTTGGTGGTATGGCTCAATTTTTAAGTAAAGAAGATATCCAAATGGGGAATGGCGAAACAGTTGCTGATACAGCAAAAGTACTCTCCCGGTTTGTTGATGCGATTATGATTCGGACGTATGGGCACGATATTGTTGTGGAATTAGCGGAAAATGCAACCGTTCCTGTCATAAATGGCCTAACGGATGATGCTCACCCATGTCAGGTAATGGCCGATTTAATGACCATTTATGAAAAGAAAGGTTCATTTAATGAGCTGAAACTTACTTTCGTCGGTGATGGAAATAATATGTCCCAGTCTTTGCTCATGGGGTGTGCAATAATGGGTATTGATTGCTATATTGCGGTTCCTGAAGGCAATGAAATTAAAAATGGCATTTTGCGGATGGCAAAAGAGAAAGCGAAACTTTCTGGAGCGAAAATTGTGCAGACATATGATGCAGAAGAAGCGGTAAAAGATGCAGATATTATTTATACAGATGTCTGGGCGAGCATGGGCTGGGAAGGAGATCTTCAGGCACGGCTAGCAGAATTTGCCGACTATCAAGTTAGCGAAGAACTTGTAAAAGGCGCAAAAGATGATTATCTCTTTATGCACTGCCTCCCCGCAAAGCGTGGTGAAGAAGTAGCAGCAGCAGTCATCGATGGCGAAAATTCCGTTGTCTTCGATCAAGCAGAAAATCGTCTTCATGCGCAAAAAGCTATTTTAGCATCATTGGTATAATGAAGTGAACGCTGACCTCTGAACGGGGTTGGCGTTTTTTTGTGTGCTTGAGTTGCGTGGTTAACTCGCGTTCTTCGTGGTTAAATCTCAAATTGCGTGGTTAAATCGTGTTCTACGTGGATAAATTTAGAATTAGCTGTTTAATCGCCAGCTTCGTGGTTAAAACTCAAGTTGCGAGGTTAACTCGCATTCTTCGTGGTTAAATTTCGAATTAGCTGGTTAAGTATCAGCTTCGTGGTTAAACCTCGAATTGCGTGGTTAATTCGCGATCTTCGTGGTTAAATCTTGAATTAGCTGGTTAAGTGCTGATCGAGCGACGAGCCACCACATTTTTATTCAAGAGCTTTACGGTTAACTGTTGATGTCCTTATGTTTTAATCTTTCACTTACTAAAATAAAAAAACTGTCTTTTTGCAAAAAAGACAGTTTTTCCCTCTTGTTATTCTACTTTTACGATCCAATTAAACGGATCTTCCATTTTTCCGTACTGAATACCTGTTAACGTATCGTACAATTTTTTAGCAATTTCTCCGGTTTTGCCATCATTAATGGTGTAGTCTTTTTCTTCCCACGTCAGCTGACCAATTGGAGAAATGACAGCCGCGGTACCTGTTCCAAATGCTTCTTCTAATGTCCCGTTTTCATGAGCTTCGGCGATTTCTTTCATCGCAATTCTTCTTTCAACAACTGGAACATCCCAAGATTTTAGTAATTGAATGACAGAATCACGTGTTACACCTTCCAAAATACTACCATTTAATTTAGGAGTAATAATTTCTCCATTAATTTTGAAGAAAACGTTCATGCTACCGACTTCTTCAATGTATTTTTTCTCTACACCGTCTAGCCACAGAACTTGTGCAAATCCGTCTTTTTCCACAATTTCTTGAGCCATTAAGCTTGCAGCATAGTTTCCGGCAGTTTTGGCTTCACCTGTCCCACCTAATACAGCACGTACATATTTATTTTCCACCGCGATTTTTACTGGATTAATTCCTTCTTTATAATAAGCACCAACTGGAGATAAGATGATCATAAATTTATATTGCTTTGAAGGTGCGACACCTAAATACGGTTCTGTAGCTATAATGAAAGGACGGATATATAATGAGGTCCCTTCTTCATTTGGAATCCAGTCTTTTTCAATTGTTAGTAGTTTTTTTAAAGCTTCGAGTGCTAACTCTTCATCGATGTGTGGAATACATAGTCTGTCGTTTGAGTGATTCAAGCGTGTGAAATTTTTATCAGGTCGAAATAATTGAACATCGCCATTTTCTGTAACATAAGCTTTTAACCCTTCAAAAACGGTTTGCCCATAATGAAAAATGATCGCAGCAGGGTTAAGTGTCAAATTTTGATAAGGTACGATTTGTGGATCATGCCAGCCTTTTTCTTCTGTATAATCCATGCTAAACATATGGTCAGTAAACACACGACCGAACTCTAAGTTTTTCCAATCAGGTTTTGGTTTGTGATTTTTTGTATATTCGACATTGATAGTCTGTACTTTCATAACTCTATCTCCCTCGTATTATTTATTTCAAGAACAAAAATTTGCTCTTTGACAACTGAATAATTGCGTTACCTTTGACTGTGGTAAAAATAAAATTAAAACTGCTTGCCATTGATCGTCGCGAGTTCAATGGTGGCGGTCATTGGACAACCAAAACTTCCACCTTGGATACTGCGTGATGTCCCTAGATAATAGAATTGGAATAGATCCAACTAAGAATATGCTGTTATCTCCCTCGTAGTGATAATATGAACGAAATTATCTCTATTATAACGTATATAGAAATAAATTTGTTATTAGTTATATAAAACTTGGAAATATTCGTTCAAAATATTGAAAGAAGATAATATTAATGCTATATTAAATCATACTAAATTTGTATGAATTATTTAATTTTAATATAACCAATGCGTAACACGAAAGCTAAAAATGAATATGTTAAACTAATTCATATAGGAGGTCTATAAAATGAAATTGACAGACTTAAAAACGATGGATGAAAGACTGGAATTATTAGAAAAAACAGCAGTGAACTTTTCAGATCGTGCACGTGAACATGATGAAGCAGGCTCTTTTCCATTTGAAAATTTTGCAGAGCTTAAAAAAATAAATTATCCTGCACTTGCGGTACCGAAAGAATATGGTGGGTTAGGGATCTCTTTATATGAAATGTTAAAAATGCAGGAGACGATTGCACAATATGATGGATCAACAGCATTGTCGATCGGCTGGCATATGGGAATTACAAAACATACCGGTGAAACAAATGCTTGGGATAAAGCGACGTATGAAGCTTTTGCAAAAGATGTTTTGGAAAAAGGCGCATTATTAAATAATGCCGCGACAGAACCTGCAACAGGGAGTCCGACTCGAGGAGGAAGACCGGAAACGGTTGCGAAAGAAACGGAAGACGGTTGGATTATTAATGGACGAAAGTCATTTACTACACTTGCACCAATTTTGGACTATATTTCGGTAAGTGCGTCGATTGATGGAACGGAAAAAGTAGGCAGCTTCCTTGTCCGACGTGAACTAAATGGTGTTAAGGTGGAAGAGACATGGGACTCGATTGCGATGAAGGCAACGGGAAGTCATGACTTAGTCCTTGAAAATGTGAAACTGAACAAGCAAGATTTACTAATGTATATTACCCCAGGAGATAAAGGGGCGCAAGGTTGGATGCTCCATATCCCGGCATGTTATCTAGGAATTGCAAAAGCTGCCCAAAAATATGCGATCGATTTTGCAACATCTTATTCTCCATCGAGTATTAAAGGAACGATTTCCGAAATCCCGGCAGTTAGACAGAAAATTGGTGAGATGGAACTACGCGTATTAGAGTCAAGTACATTTTTATATTCTATCGCACAAAAATGGGATGAAAGTGATCATGAAACTAGAAATACAATGAAAGCAGAGCTTGGGGCGGTAAAATTATCGGTTGTAAATAAAGCATTAGAAATAGTTGACCTTGCCATGCGTATTGTCGGAGCAAGAAGTTTATCTGCTAAATGTCCGCTTCAACGTTATTATCGGGATGTAAGAGCCGGTTTGCATAATCCGCCTATGGACGATATGACAATTATGGGGCTTGCCGGTTCGTCTATTCAAAAACATACTTGACATTTTTTCCTAATAAGATAATTTAAATATAAGTGAAATTTTAGGAGGGCTTGTATGCAAAAGTTTGAGCAATCTGATGCGATTAAACGGCTTCCAGATCAGTTTTTTGCTAGACTTGGAAAGAGAGTGCAAGAATTAGTAAACGAAGGTCATGATGTAATTAATTTAGGGCAAGGTAATCCCGATTTGCCGACTGCAGATCATATTGTAAAAGCTCTTCAAAAAGCGGCAGAAGATCCGATAAACCATAAATATTCTCCATTTCAAGGGTTTCCGTATTTTAGGCAAGCAGTAGCTGATTTTTATAAACGAGAATATAATGTAGAACTTGATCCAAATGAGGAAGTTGCATTAATGTTTGGTTCAAAAATTGGTCTATTTGAAGTTAGCCAATGTTTGCTGAATCCGGGAGATTTAACATTATTACCAAATCCAGGTTATCCAGATTATTTATCTGGTGTCGCATTAGCAAATGCCAAACATGAATTCATGCCACTTTTAGCTGAGAATGGATTTTTACCAGATTATAATAAAATTTCTGGGGAAATTTTAGAAGAAGCGAAATTGATGTTTTTAAATTATCCGAACAACCCGACAGCAGGAGTTGCGACACGTGAATTTTTTGATGAAACAGTAGCTGTTGCAAAAAAACATAATATTTGTGTTGTGCATGACTTTGCTTACGGGGCGATTGGATTTGATGGTGTTAAACAACCTAGTTTTCTTGCGTCAGAAGGGGCAAAAGATATTGGGATTGAAATGTACACACTCTCAAAAACGTATAATATGGCCGGCTGGCGTGTGGCATTTGCTGTCGGAAATGCATCCGTCATTAAGACGATTAATTTATTGCAAGATCACTTGTTTACTAGTTTGTTTGGAGCCATCCAAGAAGCTGCAACAGCGGCGATTTCCGGGGATCTTACTTTTATCGATGAATTAGTAGCAACGTATGAGAAAAGAAGAAATGTTCTAGTCGAAAGTCTACATAAAATCGGCTGGAAAGTGGAAGCACCTAAAGGGACATTTTTCACATGGTTTAAAGTACCTGACGGCTATACATCTGCTGAGTTTGCTGACTTGTTGCTGGAAAAAGCCCATGTCGTTGTTGCTTCTGGAAATGGGTTCGGTACGTTAGGAGAAGGGTATGTCCGAATTGGACTGCTTGACTCAGAGGAGAGGCTCCGGGAAGCGGCCGAACGGATTGGGAAGCTCGGATTGTTTTAAAAATAATTTGACAAACTTCGACAAGACTAGTAATATAGTAGATTATAAAATTAAATGATAACTTATCAAGAGTGATTGAGGGGTCAGGCCTGATGAAATCACAGCAACCTTCCAAG
>NZ_JBPPZG010000176.1:0-8381 GCF_051918545.1 Pseudogracilibacillus amylolyticus (SeqCode)
TGGAAAAACCGTTACTTATCGAAGGACCTGCAGGGGTCGGAAAAACAGAACTCGCCAAAGTCCTCGCCTCTGTCCTTGATACGAAACTAATCCGTCTTCAATGTTATGAAGGACTTGATACTACAACAGCGCTATATGAATGGAACTACCCTAAACAAATGCTTTATATCCGTATGAGCGAAAATGATTTTCCTTCAGACGAGAAAAAAGCACCGGATATATTTGATGAACATTTTTTGTTACGAAGACCATTGCTTGATGCCATAACGGAGGACGAAAAAGCTCCAGTCTTGCTTATTGATGAGATTGACCGTGCCGATGAGGCTTTTGAAGCATTCCTTCTTGAATTATTGGGCGAATTCCAAGTGACTATTCCTGAATGGGGCACGATTAAGGCGCAACATAAACCATACGTAATTCTAACATCAAATCGCACACGGGAATTAAGCGACGCATTAAGGCGGAGGTGTCTGTACGAGTGGATCGATTATCCGGACATAGAAAAAGAAACGGACATCTTACGAGCAAAATTGCCGGGAATCGAAAAACGATTGGCAAAACAAATTGCAAGTACTATGCAGAGACTTCGTGACCTGCCTTTTTACAAACCACCAGGAGTAGCGGAAAGCCTAGACTGGGCACGTGCACTATCCATGTTTGTAAATGCAGATGGTGACGAACTACCCGTTACAGATACACTTGGTTGTCTTGTAAAGGATCGCAATGACTGGAAATTACTTACAGAAAATATGGACATATTGCGTGAAGTCGAATGATGGAAACGAAACACATTGAAACTGCCGCTCAAATACTTTTCAAAGATATTAATACTTTTATCCATTACTTACGAGCTGAAGGTTTTACCATCTCAACTGAGGAAACAATTGCTGCTTTTCGTGCACTTGAGATGCTTCATTTAGCCGATGAAACAGAAGTTTTTCTTGGTTTGCGCACAGTACTTTGCTCTACACGTATGGAAAGAGAGAGATTTGAACATTTATTCACTGCATTTTTTCATGGTATGCAAAATGAGAATGAATTGAAAGAAAAAGTAAATGGAAGCCATGCTAATGGAGATGATGAAAAGGAGCAGAAACCAACCGAAACCGAAGATGAAATGATAGAAACTAATATAGCAAGTGAAGAAGAAAACACTACTGAACGTATCGGACAAAAAAATAGCTCTGATGGGATGACTGAAAAAAAGGAAACATCATTTTTACAAGCAGTCCTCCAAAGTCAAACCGCATCAAAACAGATCAGAACTGTCTCTGTTCCAAGTGATCACTATGCAGATTTGTTAAAGGCTGCTCGTTTATTCATCCACTCCGTACGGTTAAAACCGAGTCGGCGTTGGCAAGCCCAACCTAATGGTAGACGAATCGATTTAAGACGGACATTTAGAAAAAGTATTAGTACAGGTGGATATGCCATCAATCCTGCAAAATCTGAGCGCCGTAAAAACAAAGCACGTTTCGTCCTATTATGTGATGGAAGTCGCTCAATGGCACCATATACGGAATTATTTTTGCAGTTTGCTGCTGCAATACATCGAGAAACAGCACAGACAGAACTTTTTTTATTTTCCACTGAGGTAAGGAGAGTAACTCACTTACTTAAGAAAGCTTTACCACCTCACAATCTATCACTTCGAAATCTTGGTTCAGAATGGGGTGGTGGCACATGTATTGGTGAAGCGTTGACCAATGTTATACAAGAAGAACGACCCCAGCTACTGTCAAAACAAACTATATTTATTATCTTTAGCGATGGTTTGGAAAGTGGCGAACTATTTACGTTAGAAAATGGTATGCGAACATTGAAACAACGAGTAAATTGCATCATCTGGCTTAATCCGCTTAAAGGCAAATCGGGATATGAACCATTGGCACGTGGCATGCAAATCGCACTTAAATATATAGATATTTTCGCAGAAGCGCACGATGTAACAGCTTTTTATAAGTTGGCACAATGCATGAGACAAAGGAGGGAATAAGTTGAAAGAAAATAAAGATATCGTTAAGGCATTGGAACAGGCCTACCAAAATGGCAAACGGACTGCTCTTGCTACAGTTGTTGGAGTTACGGGATCAGCTTACCGACGTGAAGGAGCAAAAATGCTCGTTGATGAAGATGGGAAAACGACTGGACTTATTTCCGGTGGTTGCTTGGAGCCCGATGTTGTAATAACGGCACAACAAGTGATCGAAAATGGCGAAGCCTTATTAAAAGAGTACGATATGGATGAAGAAACAGTATGGGGATTAGGTTTAGGCTGTCCTGGGATTGTCCAACTGTACATTGAACCTTTATCGGAGGTGAATGATGCGTGAAACAACAACCATTCAATGCATGGATTGATTGTGTTAAGAATGATCAAGCGGGAATGCTTGCCACTATTCTTAACGGTTCCGAAATTATTCACAAAGGAAGCAGATTGTTTGTTTCGGAAAATGGTGACAAGCGTGGTAGCCTTGGAGATATTATTCTAGATGAAAAGATCGTTAAGTTGGGGACAGAAAGGCTTCGACAAATGGTTCCAGAATCGAAAACACATATTTTTGATATCAAAGGAAAATCCATTTCTGTTTTTCTCGATGTGCATATTCCATCCCCCAAGGTAATGATTTTTGGTGCTGGTCATGATGCAATTCCAGTGGCATCATTTGCTCGACAAAGTGGATTCGATGTCACTGTGATTGATCAACGTGAAGCTTTTGCCCGTGAAGAACTATTTCCAGGGGCAAAAATCATACTTGCTCGACCTGAATATTTGGCAGACAAGGTTTACCCCGATAAACGGACATTAATTATCATTATGAATCACCACCTTGATAAAGACAGAGATTGTTTACACTTTTCCTTGGAATCTGAGGCACCGTATGTCGGTCTACTTGGACCACGGAAAAGGTGTAATCGACTGTTAAGGGAGCTTGAGTCAAAAGGAATAAAATTTTCGCGAGAAACATTGTCCCGACTGTACAATCCGGTTGGTCTCGATATTGGTGCGGAAGGCTCTGACGAAATTGCAATCAGCATCGTTTCGGAAATGATTGCTTTCAAAAATAAAAAAAATGGCAAGTCGCTAAGAGAACAATATATCACTGATGAAATTTATAAACTAGCAGAATAAAGGTGAATTGATTATGGCCGCAATATCCGCATTGATTTTGGCTGCAGGTACATCTAGTAGAATGGGACAAACGAAACAATTACTCGACTTAGGTGGGGCTCCGTTACTAAAACGTGTCATCCAAAATGTAAAAATCTTCCCTTTCACTAAAATAATTATCGTTATTGGACATGACGCTGAAAAAATACAAAATAATATCGCCATGAAAGATGAAAGATGTCGCTGGATTTTTAATCCAAAATATGCCTACGGACAAAGTCACTCTTTAAAAACAGGTGTGGCGGCGATTCAAACCGAACATGTCATGGTATTTTTGGGGGATCAACCCTTTATCAAAGACACAACGATTCTAAAAATCTATGAAAAGGGGAATAAATGCGGGCGAGAAATGGAATCTCCTTTTGTTGTACGTCCTATTTATCGAAACATCCCTGGACACCCCGTCTTTTTCGGTAACGTCAAGCAAATTAGTTTCAATGAATTGCCCCAGGATCAAGGAGCAAAAACACTAATCAAACAAATTAATAATTATTATGAACTTCCTGTTACAGATGACGGATCCATCTTTGACATCGATACACCGCAAGCTTATGAAATAGCGAGACAAAGATGGGAAAGTCAGATTAAGACCCCAAAACCTTAATATACCAAGGATTTGGGGCTTACTTTTTGTAAGGCGTTAATTAAACGGGCATCTTATACGACTTGCTATGATTCAGTGAACCAACTTATTGAGTGATAGATATCATTCAGGCCATCGTGATAACCCCAACCCATTCCGTCCGGTTCCAATATGATCGCATACAACCGATCCTAAAATTGATTAAATATCTTCTATCTTTTTCACAGGCTACAGCTCTACTTTATGATACATAGTCTTCATACTGTCATGTCTGTTCTTCTTTATTTTCACTTACTAAAATCAAGGGTATTCCCGGCTAATTGATATAAATAAACAGGTAAATTAAATGCTTTATTCTGTCATTTCAGATTGAATTTCAATAATTTTTTCTTTGCTAAGACCAGTGGTTTCCATAATAAAATCAATATCCATCCCTTTATTTAATAAATGAATAACAGTCTTTTCTAGTCTTAGTCTTAATTCTTGAGATTTTCTTTCAATATCTTGTTCCCTTTGCTGTATCTCTTGTTCCTTTTGTTCTACCTTTTGATTCATTTGTTCGGCTTCTAGTTTCGTTTGTTCCGCTTCTTTTTTCGTTTTTTCATACAATTTCTGCTTTTTTTCTAAGTTCTCCTCCATTGATCTTATTGTTTCACGATACGATTCTTCGTCTAGCACACGTTTTAAGCGAGATTGATACGCTAAAAATTGCTCTTGTGTCATACTCAACTCTTCCCATTGTGCAAAAGCGTCCCGCAATGTTTCATCCTTCATGGCGATCTCCTCCAGTTCCTCATAAATTTCTTCGTAGACTTTCTTGTTTCTACCATCGACCATTCCAAGCATTAAAAGCCATCGTGCCAACACATTATTCCAGGGATCTAACTTATCCGCTTTCCAGTCTCTAATTAACTTCGTCATCTCAATGAAATGAAATTCCATTACATCTGTCAATTTAATGTTTTTTGTGCTTTCGCGTAAATGAAATATCGTATGAAATAAGTCTATTTCAGTCATCATATTATAGTTTAGGATGTTGATAACAATGACTGGTCGCAATTCCCTGTACTCCATTCCTTTCTCAAGGGGAGAAGAATAAATTCCAGCCCAGTAGTAAATGGAGCGCTTAACCATATCATACTTATTTGAAAATTGAATTTCTACATTTATTCTCTCATTAGCGTCCGTTAACACTAATAAATCTAGTCTAGATTCCTTATCTTCTTCGTACTCCCTGCCAGTTTCCGTATTTAAAAATGTGACCTCTTGGATTTTGTTTCTTCCCGACTTTTGTAAAATTGCATTTAAAAATTCAATGGTGATTTTCTTGTTCTTTTCGTTTCCAAAGAGCTGATTGAAAGCGTAATCAATTTTTAGATCCATTAGCCTCTCTAACGGAATCCGTTTCAGTAACTCAGTTCTTCTGTTTTCTTTTATCTCTTTCTTTTTTCCACTATATTTATTTTTGTCTTCTTGTACCCTAGATAAGGGGGAAAAATTTGGTGAACTTTCATAAATTAATTCAGTTTGTGCCATTTAAACACTTCCTTCTAATATGATGGAACTGCAAATAAATGATACTATGTATAGTATACACTAATCGAGCGTTAAGAACAAGCGTTCCAAATTAGGTAGTAATTTTTAATAATAACACTTAGTACATATATCAAAAGATAACCGCTACAAAATTTTGCTGACTCAATTTTAATATCAATTGGGATTTTCCAATTAAAGAAAATACATAGCCCTGTCTATTTTTTAAATCCTTCATCGACTAAAGAATTTCCTTCTTGGTCAAACAAAACAGTGAGACCGCTCCCTGCTCCTGTATGATTTAGCATATAAAGAACACCGGTATCGTTGTCACAGATGATTTTAAAGACTTCTAATTTTCCCTGCATATAGATCACTTCAAATCTTTTCTTACTTATTAAAACTTACTCCCGTATTTTATCAACATTCTTTCCCGCTTTCACCGTTTATTTAAAATCAATATCCTGGACTCTTACCATAGACCAAATAGCATTCCAATTCTTACTTCTTACTCTTTTTTCGTACATATCCATTCTTTCTTTTGTTTCCATAAAATAAGGTGTAGGCTTGATTGTTAAATTGACAGCATCTTGAATACCGTGTGGTGCAGTTAAAATAAGTCTATCTATTTCATCTAGTTTTACTCCTAAAGCTGTTGCTGTTTCAGGAAATTTTGAAATTGCATCCACTGATGAGGTATAAGGTGGAATTCCATTAACAATGTGCATCCTCGCCTGATTTTTGACTGACCATGGAATGGAAGGAGCCAAAGAAAATAATCGCTTCTCCAATTTTCTGTCCGTTTCATCACTTACATTTAAAGGATCAAAATAAATTACATCAACGTCTGGCAAGGGAGTTCTCTTATTAAAACCATGCATATAATCCCAAATAATAGAACGAACAAATCCTGCACAAATCCACCAATCAGGTAAATTTAAAGACTTTGCACACGTTAATACCTCCATCATCCATCTATCTTTTTCAATTAGTAATATAATATCTTCTTCATTTTTAATCATTACATCAACTCCATGATAATTTTTCAAAAATCCTCACTATTTAACCGAGTGTTTTATAATATCCTGTCGCTTTTGCCTCAAATCCTCTGTTCGTGTAGAATTGATGTGCTTCGTTACGTTCACTCCTGTTACCACTATTCAATACCAATCTATTAGCACCTTGATCCTCTGCCCATTCTTCTGCTGACTCTATCAACTTTTGACCAATTCCCTTTTTTCTATAGTTGGAGTCAACTACTAGCGCTACAATTCTTACATAATTTTCATTTTTCTCGTAGTGGTATCCTAATATCATACCGATCATCCCTACGATTCTTTCATTAACCTCGGCTACTTGTGTATGATATAGATTACAAGAATTAATTTTTGAAAAACGCTGTTCCATTTCCTCTTTCATCGTTGGATATCCTAACTCGCACATCAACTTTGCCATTTGACTAATGTCACTTTCAGTAGCTTTTCTAATCAATCTGTTCGCCTCCTAAAGTAATAATTTTTATTTACTTACCAAAATGGAAAATATGTATGTATTTTTTAATAATTTTAGTCTATCGGCAACTGTCGCTTTGTATAAACTAATATTTCCGACAGTTGGTTGGGATGCATCTGATTGAATCTCAAAATTTTCATTTAAAGATATAGTCTAAACTGCTTCGTCATTTTTCTTTAAAACAACAGCCAATGTTCCGTATTGAACAATATTTTCCCATTCAAACAATTCCGTTTTACTATTTGTAGTTACGGAAATACCTTCCGCATTACTAATAACTTCTATATGATCCGCTTACCATTTTCCATTAATTTTAGCTCCTACATAATAATACGAAATACCACTTCCTCGAGCACCATACGTACCGATAAACATTGAATCGTATTGTCTTTGATCTTATATGTTACAGCAACCACATCATAAGCCAACTACTCTACATTAAATTCGCCAACTGTTTCATATAGTAACTTTTCTTTTGGACGAGCTAGAAAACATCATTTTTATTAGCAAACTCCTTTTTGTCTATGCACTACGCTTACTATCAAAGTCACATTCCATTTTACCATAATTTCACATCTGTTGTTCACACTACATTAGAAATAACGGATTCTATTCAACATTAAACTATGATAAATCGGATTAATGGTTAAAAAATAAAAACATACCCCACACACATTCCGGATATTAAATAATAGACTTAAACTCCGGAATAGATGAGCGGTATGTTTTACAAAAATCTCTATAAAATTTTTCCTATCTATTTTGACCCTTCCGTTTGGGTGACACTAGATTGTCTCGTTAAAGAATAAATTGCACATAAAAATGCAATTACGACAACACCTGAGCCTACATGAGCGGTACTTATTACGGATTCAAAATGCCTAAGTGTTATTCCTCCAATTCCAGATCCTAGGGCAATTCCTAGCTGCAAAGCAGAGTTATTAAGGCTCTGGTGGATATCAGAAGATTCGGGATCTGTCTGGATAACGTAGCTTTGCATCGGCGGCGTTAAAGCCCAACTAAGCGCTCCCCAAATTACCATAACAACAAGAAATACAGGAAATGAAAACGTTGCATATGGAAGAACATATAAAATTATAGCAAAGAAACTAATTACAATTAAAATGCTTTTGGGTGAACCGATTCGATCAGCAAGTGTTCCTCCAATTGCTCCTCCAGATACGGCTGCAAGACCAAATAGAAAATAACTTATACTTATCCAAGTTGGACTTAAATTTAGAGTAGTCTCTAAAAAAGGTGTAAAATATGCATACAGTGTATAATGACCAGCTAACATGAACATCAGCGCCAAATGTGCCCCTACAATTTTCACATTTCCAAGCGCTTTAATCTGTGTTGATAATGGGAGTACATTCTCAGTAGGAATTTTTTCTAAAAATGTATAAATTAGAATTCCAGAACCAATTGACAATACAGCAATTCCGAGAAAAACCGAACGCCAACCGAACGCATTTGTAAGTAAAATACCAATAGGAACTCCTAACACGAGAGATGAACTTATTCCCATATAGATTAAACCAATTGCTTTTCCTCGATGAGCGGGTTCCACAATCCTCGGGG
>NZ_JBPPZG010000177.1:0-8181 GCF_051918545.1 Pseudogracilibacillus amylolyticus (SeqCode)
TATAATTTGGATTTCATTCTAGTTCCTTGTCCTGCCGCTAATATAATTGCAAAACGACTTTTCATAAAGAGTAACCCCCCAATCCTTAATCTCCATTATAAAATAATATCGTAAAAATAGGGCAAATTCAAATGATAAACAATAATAATATTTGCTAGCACTAATCACACCGTGAATAACTACTAAAAAATTTTTCATTTTAACATGCGGTTGAAGGGTGCTGTGCAGTAGTAAAAAAATTGTAAACCTAGTTGGTAAACTGTTGATTTCCGCTGTGTAAAAATGAATAAAGTGGAATACTGCTACGGAAATACACTACGCTTTCCACGGGCGGTTGATGATCAAGGCTTACACTCGTATTCGATGTTTGATACGTTGAATTCCCGGCTTCCACCACTTTTTTCACTACATTGACTTCGGCTTTTATGTTCGGAAGAAGCACCTTCTCTCGTTTTCATCCCACGGAATTGTCTGAATCCGTTCGGTGGGAGTTACCTCGCCCGTTTTCGTCTTAGGAAATAGTCTGAATCCGTTCGGCGGGAGTTACCTCGTCCGTTTTCGCCTTAGGAAATAGTCTGAATCCGTTCGGTGGGAGTTACCTCGTCCGTTTTCGCCTTGGGAAATAGCCTGAATCCGTTCGGTGGGAGTTACCTCGTCCGTTTTCGTCTTAGGAAATAGCCTGAATCCGTTCGGTGGGAGTTACCTCGTCCGTTTTCGCCTTAGGAAATAGCCTGAATCCGTTCGATGAGAGTTACCTCGTCCGTTTTCGTCTTAGGAAATAGCCTGAATCCGTTCGGTGGGAGTTACCTCGTCCGTTTTCGTCTTAGGAAATAGTCTGAATCCGTTCGGTGGGAGTTACCTCGTCCGTTTTCGCCTTAGGAAATGGTGCAGTGAAGGATAAATGTTATAAACCGAGGGATTCACCGATCTAGTTGATTGTAGTGAAGGGCAGTCGACTCCTGGTCGGCTAAAAGCGGTCAAGTCCTGTGACCAACGCCGACACTTGCACGTCCTGTGCATCGCGGGAAAAGACGTGTCTGAAGATCCCGCAGGAAGCAGTTTTTCTTCCGAGGAGGCAGACCGCCGTGCCCGTGGAAAGCGTACTGCCCGGAGGCGGAAATCAACGGTGCAGTGGTTTAGGTTGACCGATCAATTATCAATTTAAGTTACTCAATAGTTTATGGATAAAATTCTCTAAACACAAAAAAGACTAATTTCTTAAATAAAATTAGTCTTTTGCTATTCAATCATTATTATGATGCGCCAGCACCTTCGTACTGTAAGACATTTGATCCTGATTCTTCTCTAGACTCATACTCTTTTAAAACAGCTTCTTGAATTTTTTCACGCGTTTTAGAATTTATAGGGTGAGCAATGTCTCTGAATTCTCCGTCTGATGTACGTTTAGATGGCATAGCCACAAATAGACCATTATTACCATCAATGATTCTCACATCATGGACTACGAATTCATCATCGAATGTTATTGAAGCAATTGCCCGCATTTTTCCTTCTGCGCTAACACGTCGTAATCGGACATCAGTTACTTCCACTTTTTTCACCACCTCTTATAATTTTAGAGCTTGTATTATTAATTCAACATAAAATTAAAAAGTCCTGCAAAATATTAAAAATACTTTAAATATTTTGCAGGATTAACGTATTCATATATTTATTTGTTATAAAAACTACCTATACTTACATCAATTCGTTTACTTTTCGCATCCACATTCGCTACCTTTACTAAGGAAATATATTCATCAATAATTCGTTCGTCTTCCTCGTCTTTTGCTTCAGCAAATACCCCTATACCGACAACAGTAGCATTAAACTCTTCCAGCAAACTAATCATTCCAGTAACCGTTCCACCGGCTTTCATAAAATCGTCAATGATACATACATTTAATCCTTCTTGTAAATTTCTTTTAGGTAATACCATTGTTTGAATTCGTTGGGAGCGGCCTGAAACATAATTAATACTAACAGATGATCCTTCCGTCACTCGCATATTACGCCTAATAATAACGACCGGGACATTTAAATATTCAGCCATCGCATACGCAATCGGAATCCCTTTTGTCTCGACAGTGACGACAGCATCAATTTTTTTATCGGAAAAAGCAGAAACGAAAGCTTTGCCTATTTCTTTTAAAATACTAGGATTACCTAACAAATCACTCATATATAAATAACCGCCCGGTAAGATACGGGACGGATCTTGCAATTCATTGCATATTTTCTTAATAAATGAAAGACTTTTTTCTTTATCAAATTTCGGAACATATTGTGTTCCACCAGCTGCACCTGCTAAACGTTCTAAAGATCCAATACCTTCTTTTTCAAACATGTCGTTAATGATATCAAGATCTTCACTTATGGATGATTTCGATGCTTGGAACCTATCTGTAAAATAAGTTAATTGCGTTAGCTTTCTCGGGTGGTTTATAAAATAGTTGGTCAGGCCTACTAATCGATCGCTTCGTTTCATACATTCACCTCAAAACCGAATATTCAACTCTTAATATAGCACTTTCGTCCGTGTTTCTGCAACTATATGTAAAAACATCCCGCATTAATAGATACGGGATGTTTTAAATGATGTTCTATTTTATTTAAATTTCTCCTCTAATTCTTCCATGATTTCACCGGCTTTTGCCCAATCTCCAGCAGAAAGAGCTTTTTGGTAAGCGTCAAAGAGATCACCAATTTCTTCTAACATTTCTTCAGCATCTAAAATTGGCTCTTGTTGCTCTGGCTCTCCTTCTGAATCGGCTTCAGGCGCTTCTTCTGTTGATTCTTCATCCGGTGGTGTAATATCGCCATCAATATAACTTAAAATTTTCTCCAATGACTTATCAAACGTATCTTCCATTACAATATGATCTTCATAAGCCATAATTACTTGTTTTACTTCTGGTAAAGAAGTTTCATTGGATGACTCAATATAAACTGGTTCAACATATAGAACGGTGTCTTCTATCGGGATAACGAGTAAATTACCTCGGATCACTTTTGATCCACCTTGTGACCATAAGTTTAATTGCTGGGAAATGACACTGTCCTGATTGATTCGGTTTTCAATCTGTTGCGGACCGTAGATATTTTTTTGTTTTGGAAAACGATAAACAAAAAGTTCACCATAATTATCTCCATCATTTCTGACACCTATCCAAGAAATCATATTTTGTCTGTTTTTTGGTGTATAAGGCATCATTAAAACAAACTCTTCATAGTCATTCTCAGGTAATTTCATCGTTATATAATACGGATCCATTTCAATATCCTGATCAAAATACTTTTCAGTCGGGAATTGCCAATAATCTTCCCGATTATAAAATACTTCTAGATTAGACATATGATAGGTACCGTACATCGCTGTCTGGATTTTAAACAAGTCTACCGGATAACGGAAATGTTCTTTAACATCTTCTGGTATTTCTTCGGTAAATAAATTTGGAAAGATGTTTTCATATGTTTGAATTAACGGGTCTTCAGGATCAACAATATAAAAATTTACTTCCCCTGAATAGGCGTCAATCATTACTTTTACCGAATTTCGAATATAGTTCTTATTCCCTTGATAACTTTCGGAATAAGGATAATTTTCCGCACTTACATATGCATCAATAATCCACGCTAATGTTCCATCATCACGAACGATAATATAAGGATCGTCATCATATTGAAGGAACGGAGCAATTTTGTGCACACGCTCTTTTATATTTCTCGTTTTCAGTAACTGACTTTCGTTTGTTAGTTGGTCTGAAACAAGAATACGGAATGAACCTTCTTTAATTGCAAATAAAAGCTTATTTATCCCTTGGAGGGGAATACCTAGATCTTCCTCATAACGATTCGTTTCATTTTCTTCACCTGTAGGATAATCAAACTCATCTACTTTAGAATTCACAATAACATTTGGATAAGATTCTTCACCAAAGTATATTTGCGGTTTGGTAACATCTAACATACCGTCGACTGGTATATCTCGCAACATATATTCAGGCTGCCCTTGGGATGTCACTTTATTAACGTGGCTCATTGCAACTCCATACCCGTGTGTATAGCGTAGATTTTTATTCACCCAAGTTTGTGCCTGTTCTGGAAGATCATTCATACTTAACTCACGTGCACCAATGAAAACCTGTTCATATTTCCCATCAATTTTATATCGATCAATATCCATATCATTAAATTTATAATATGTTCGGAAAGTTTGCAGCTGGTTATAAATATCAAGTAAAGGTCTGGAATCATTTAAACGAACATTATCAAGGGTTAATTGATTTCTCTCGATCATATCTACGTCTAAAGAGGCATTTCCGGGATTTTCCTTTACTTCAATACTGTCTAACCCATACGCTGCTCTGGTAAATTCAAGATTATGTTTTAAATAAGGTTCTTCTCTTGTAAATTCATTTGGCGAAACAATAAAGTTCTGCACGACAACAGAAGCAACTTGGCCTATCAACAAGAAAGCTATATAAATAACAATCGGCTTAATACTTGATTGTATATTGCCTCTGAAAACGGAGATAATAACCCAAACGACCATAATAATTGCAACTGCTGCTAATACGTATGATTTCGGAACATTAATTAGTTGATCTGTAAAGCTAAGTCCATGGACAACACTTTTTTGAAATACATTAACTTGATCGGTTAATAAAGTGTTATAACGTCCTAAAAGATGAATGCCAGCAAGGAATATCCCAACTAAGCTAAAAGTAACCGCTAAATGAATTTGTGCATGACGACTCATTCGGTACATATGAAAAGCGGAGTATGCACCGATTTCAATAATTAAAAAGAAAATAAACAAATTTAGTAATGTATATAAAACAAACTCAATAAACGGCAATGTAAAAATATAAAAGGAAACATCCATACCGAAAAATGGATCGACTTTATTAAATGAAGTGTGATTAATAAATTTTAATGCCGGTTCCCAGCCAAGTCCCTGAACTATTAAACTACCAATAAGACCTATAAAAGCTGCCGAAGCTCCCATAATTAAGTGAGCAATTTTCCCTTTTGCCACGAAACTTGGTAATTGCACAGGACTAAAATGATTCATATAACTCAGACGAATCCAATATAACGTTAAAAAGGTTAAAATAAAAAATAAGACAAAACCCGATATGCCTAAAAGTACCTTACTATATAAAATAGTTGTGTAAATTTTTCCAAAATTAAGCGTATCCATCCATATATATTCCGTAAAAAATTGAAATCCAATATACGAAATTACAATTAAGAAAATAACGATACCAACTGTTATAGAAAATCGTTTACTAAGTCGTTTCATTCGATCAAACTGACTTTTTGAAAAATTATTCCCATTAGCCATTTATTCGCCTCCCCCACACACATATAATAACAGACTGGATACATCTTTTAAATAAACATCACTTTTTATTTATGATTAACTTTTCAGTCGGACGAACGAAAGTGTAAATGCTCTTTGATGGGACGAGTAAGCGCAGTCAAAGAACATTGAACTTTAGCCAGTTAGCGAGTCAAGAAAGGATTTATACTTTTTTTATCCGTCATTAGAAAACTTGGCTTATCGCCAAACCTTGGCGAAAGCCTTAGTTGCACTTATGCAGTAAGAAAGTTTTATACTTTCTTATCTGCTAAAAAAAGACAAACCCTTTAGGGTCTGCCTTTATCTTGCATATTTTCTTCTGCCATTTCAATTGCACGTTTTACCATATTACCTGCATCTCGAGCTCTGATTCCGCCCCATCCCTCTTTTTTAACAGTGTCGTAAAAACCTAACTCCTTGGCAATTTCTTCTTTCAATTGGTCTGACATAATTCCGCGGCGTCTGGCCATGAAAGAGCATCTCCTTTCCGGTTAAGACTTCTTACGACATTTATATTTTTTACTTTTTTTTAATAAAAAAACGTGTTAATTTTTTCAAAAACATTCGAAAGGTTATTAATCAAAAATTTTTAATACAAAAATTTTCACGTATCAAAAAAAGTAGTAAACAATGCTGTTTACTACTCTCCTGCCGCTTGGCTTCTATCATCTATAAAGTTAATTTCTACTGCTTCTGTTAAAACATCAGCATAACTGTAAGATACACGTTCAAATGCATTTTCATCTTTGTCTAGTTCTACAACAAAAACAGAAGGATATGTCTCCGATAAAACTCCTGACCTGATAACCGTTCTCCGTCTACCACCATTGGCAGTTAACTTCAAACGTTTACCAATTTGTCCTTCAAGACCTTTTTTAATTTCCATTATTGTTTTCACTAAGACTCCACCTCACTGTATACTATCTTACCATAAGCTTGTTTATTAGTCAAATAAAATATTTAATTATAACAGGATGATAAACAAAATGTCAATAGGTTTAGTCACTTCCTTTTAAAATTTTAATTCGACTATTCTAATAAGGATAGTCTCTTAAAGCTTAAATTCCGCTTCAGAAAATTGGTTTGCTAATCGGGCAAACTCCTGAATGGCTAAGGATTCTCCTCTTCTTCCCCCGTCTATTTCTGTTCGTTCCAAAACATTGGTGATACGATCTACTGGATATTTATCCTTAAAAGAACTAATTAGATTATTTCTTAATGTTTTTCGTCGATGCCTAAAGCTCGCTTGAACAATAAAGAAAAATAATTGTTCATCCATTACCTGAACAAGGGGAGAATCCCTTTTTACCAATTGCAATACACTTGAAGTTACGTTTGGTTGAGGAATAAACACAGTCTTTGGAACATCCATTATAATATGTGCTTCCGTATAGTATTGCACTGCTATGGATAAAGAGCCATATTCCTTCGTATTTGGACCGGCAGCCATTCGCTCGGCCACTTCCTTTTGCAGCATAACAGTAATTCGTTCAACAGGTATTTGTTGTTGTAAAATATTCATTAATATCGGGGTAGTAATATAGTAAGGTAAGTTTGCTACGATATGAAGCGACAAATTTGATGTGAAATATTGTTCAATTGTTTTATGTAAATCTGCTTTTAAAATATCTTGATGAATTATTTTGATATTTGTATACGCTGCTAAGGTATCCTGTAATACCGGCAGTAGGCGTTGATCAATTTCAAATGCAACAACTTTATTTGCAGCCAATGCAAGTTGTTCTGTCAACGAACCGATCCCGGGACCAATTTCTATTACACCAGACGTTTGATCAATTTTTGCTGCGTGAATCATTTTTTGTAGTATATTTGAGTCAATGATAAAGTTTTGTCCCAGACTTTTTTTAAATGAAAAGCCATATTTTCGTAAAATTTCCTTTGTTCGGTTAGGAGTTGCAATATAATCTTTAGTCATCATCTCGTCCCCTCTCTAGTATATGCTGCATTGCCCAATCTAATTCATCTTTTGAAATTTGTAACATATGGAGCCTCTTTAATAATTGTTTTCCATTTGTAAACCCTATGTGAAGGAGGTTTCCGAGAAGCTCTCTTTTTTCCCGCGAATTACTTGCACCAATTAAACCATATTGGAGCAGATCTGCTTTTTCAATATCGCTCTTTTCTAAAAGCGTTACTTCATAAACGTTTCGGAGCGCTGTTTGGATATCCGCTACCGATGCATGCTCAATCCCGACACTCTTATTTAATGATGTGGATCTTGCTTTTTCTTTTGGCAAAAAAGCATGCTTACAATTAGGGATTTCCTTTTCAATAATATTGCGAATACGCTGCCCTGGGTAATCAGGGTCGGTAAAAACAATCACGCCACGCCTATTATTTGCAAGCTTAATTAATTCTAATGTCTCCTGATTAATTGCTGAACCATTCGTTTCAATTGTATCAGCATGTACTGCTTGCTTTATTTTTGTTGTATCACTTTTACCTTCTACAACAATTATTTCTTTAATTTTCACTATACGTTCCTCTTTCGCTTCTTTTTGCTCCATTATAACTTAATTTTATTGGAGATTGTTGATATTATCATTAGCCTCTATCGGATCAATTATTTTATAACGATTAAATCCAATATAAAATACCCTTGCCAGAGATCTGACAAGAGTATTTTTCAAAATGTACTAATTTAAAATTTTCACTTGAACTGTTTTACGACCCCAGTTCCTTGCTTCGGAATCTGAACTTACAAGGACATCGATTCTATTTCCTTTAATTGCTCCACCAGTATCACCAGCGATTGCCTCTCCGTATCCCTCAACCCAAACTTTGGAACCTAA
>NZ_JBPPZG010000178.1:0-8062 GCF_051918545.1 Pseudogracilibacillus amylolyticus (SeqCode)
CCTATAACATTGGAGTATGCTCTTGCTGAACAGTATGAAGTTAATGGGGAAGATAATTGTTTTTACTTTTTTAACCCTTTTTCCTTAAATATTTTTAAAATTGTTATTGGCAATATATTGAAGTCAGTTAAAAGAAATCGGAGAATAGTGGAGCTGATTTTGTATTATCCACTTCCGGAATTTAAGGAATTTCTGCGCTTAAGTACTCCTTTTGAAATGATTAATAAAATCAAAGTTCCTGGTGATCATGGGAAATATGGGAAATTTGTCATTTATCGGGCATTTTGAGTTTTTGAGAGTCGGTGAAATAATTGTTGAACTTTGCTAAGCTAGTTATTCAGATCGGGATATTGTTTGGTGTTTATTCAATCGGTGCATGGATCCAGCAATATTTTAATTTATTTATACCCGGTAGTGTCATTGGGCTTGTATTGATGTTTATTTTATTAACAACAGGGATATTAAAAGCAAATTGGATTGAAAAAGGAGCAAGATTCATGGTTAATCACCTTGTGCTTTTTTTCATTCCGGCTACAGTTGGCCTGTTAAATTATTATGATTTATTTAAAGGAAAAGGAATTTTTCTTATCGTGATAACAGTGGTAAGTACATTATTTGTTATGTTGGGTTCTGGAGTAACGAGTCAAATGCTTGCTAAGGAAAGGAACATTAGTAATGAATAATTTTGTAACTGTTGCTATTGTTATCATTGGCACAATTATCGCATATTTATTTGCTAAATGGCTGTATAAAAGAATATACACGCCTTTATTACTACCAGTTGCTGTCGCGACGTTTGTCATCATTATTTTTTTAATTGTTTTTGATATATCTTATGATACGTATATGATTGGTGGAGAATGGATCAATGCATTCTTAGGGCCGGCTGTAGTTGCTTTGGCTTATCCTCTTTACGAAAACCGGGAGATATTAAAAAAACTGTTAGCTCCTTTGCTAGTTGGTACGGTTGTTGGATCATTTATTGGGGTGATAACTGGTGCTTTTTTGACCAAGGTTCTCGGCTTTAATAAAGAGATGATATACTCGATTACACCAAAATCAGTTACAACACCTGTGGCAATGGATATTAGTGCTTCTTTAGGTGGGATTGATTCGTTAGCAGCAGTTTTTGTGATGATAGCGGGAATATCTGGTGCTATGTTTAGTACATATGTATTTAACGTTTTTCGGTTAACAAATCCAGTCGGTCGTGGTGTCGGATTAGGATCTGCTTCCCACGCGATTGGAACGGCTAAAGCGCTGGAAAATAGCCAATTGGAGGGATCCATTAGTACGATTGCGATGATATTGAGTGCGGTGTTTGTTTCTATTATTACGCCATTTATCAGTTCACTTTTCATATAAAAACAACTGGCATACATTCATACCAGTTGTTTTTTTAGTCTTTAGTGACGTTTTTGCAACCAAAGTACACCAGATTTTGTAAGACGTGGAAGAAGTCCGGTTACGGATTGGGAGAACATGCTTCCAAATCCATCCGATTTACCTAAAGATCCTAGTGTTCCCCGTAACCTTATTTCTTTTGGTTCTTTTGGCTGTTTTCCATCTAAAATATCTCCTAGAATAACTGCAACTTGTTCTCCTTGTTGACCAGCCAATTGTCCACTAGGCGAATAATGAGAAGAAGCATTATCACCAATTACATAAATATTTTCATTTCCTGGCACTTGGAAAAATTTATTGACAACAATCTTGTTTTGATTATCTTTTTGAAAAGGTAATTCTCTTACTATACGGTGTGGTTGAACTCCTGCCGTCCAAATTGTTACATCATTTACATAACAAATACCGTTATTACATACACCATCTTTTTCTACATATTCTACATTAGCATGATGCAACACTTCGACATCATTTTTAATAAACCAATCGGAAACATGTGCTTGAATTTTAGGATCAAATGCACGTAAGACAGACCCACCTCTATCTAATAAGCGAATATTTAAATCGGGTCTACTTTCTCTAATTTCTGAAGCTACCTCGATACCACTTAGTCCTGCACCAACAACTGAAACTTTCCCATAGGCACCTAGGTTACCAACAGCGAGTCCAGCATGTCTAGCTTTTGAAAAGCTTTGTACACTTTCTGTATATTCTTCTGCACCTTCAATTCCGTGATAAGCATCTTCACAGCCTAAAGCGATCACTAAATAATCATAGGAAACGATCGTGCTTTTATCCCTAAAATAAACTTCTTGTTTTTCATAATTAATCGATCTAACTTCTCCAAACTCATAATGCACTTGATCATGGACAGGAAATTCCGCTCTAACATTTTTATCCGCTTCTGTTCCTGCTACAATGGTATGAAATTCTGTTTTATACGAATGATACGGGTTTTTATCAATTACAATTATTTGTACGTCTTCTGGTAAAGCAGTGCCTAAAAGTCCTGTCAGTACTTTTACCCCACCGTATCCTCCACCTAATATGACTAACTTTTTCATAATAAGACCTCCGCAATGTTTAGCGTAAAAACTCTCGCCTTTCCTACTATATAAGATTACCAAATTCGTAAAGAAAAAACTAGAAAAAGTATATCAACGAATAATCATCAACTGTACCATTCCGCTACTTTTTCGTCTTTAGGAAGTAAGTATGTTAAAAATCCTAGTAACGGAAATAAAGAAACAAATATCATCGTTGGAAATAGGCCAATCCAGTCGATAAGAGATCCGAGGGCAACTGATCCGATGGCCCCCATCCCAAATGCTAAACCGACAATGAGTCCAGACATTGTACCAATCTTCCCTGGTATTAATTCCTGTGCATATACGACCGTTACGGAAAAGCTCGACATAATAAACAGTCCGACTAAGCTTAATAGACCAATAGCGATTATATGATTTACATAAGGCAATAAAATAGCTAATGGAGCAGGTATAATGTATGAGAAAAAAATAACATTCCGCTTTCCGAAACGATCTGCTAAAGGACCTCCGATAAATGTTCCAACAGCGCCCATAAATAAAAAGGTGAACGTATAAATTTGTGCTTTTGCGATGGTAAGTTCATAGGAATCAATTGCGTAAAATGCGTAGAAATTAGAAATGGCATTTTGGTACCATGAACGTGCAAACACGATAAAAATGAGTATAACTAAAGCAAATCTAATTGCTTTTTTTGGTGCTTTACTGGAGCGATTTTCAAGTGCCCTTTTCTGGTTGTTACTATATGTAATCATTTGTTTTCTGTACCAATTTGCAATATATAATAAAAATAAGACTGCAAGTGCTGCCACTAAAGTAAACCAAATGGCACCGAACTGACCGAGTGGGACAAGAACGAGTGCAGTAATGAGCGGAGCTAACGCTTGTCCTGTATTACCGCCAACTTGGAAAATACTTTGTGACAGTCCCCTTCTTGGACCAGCTGCTAAAAAGGCAACCCTTGATCCTTCCGGGTGAAATGTTGCCGAACCAATTCCAATAAAAAAAACACTGATTAGGATCATGACAAAGTTAGGTGCAAAAGCAAGTCCAAGCATTCCGACCATACTAAAAGATAAGCCAATTGGTAATGCATATGGCATTGGTCGTTTATCAGTGTACATCCCTATTACAGGCTGCATGACAGAAGCTATCATATTTAACGTAAAGGCAATTAAACCAAGTTGAGTAAACGTTAATCCTAATGATTGCTCCAATATAGGAAACATAGCGGGAATAACTGCTTGTAGTGAATCATTTAATAAGTGACACATTCCAATAATAAAGAGGATCGAATAAACAGTTTTATTTTCGCTTTTCCCAATAAACTGTTTCGATTGTGACTTTGTAGTTGAATTCATAATCAGCCTTCTTTCAGAAGAGTCATTGCATTATGAAATATATCATATTTGTCACGTTTTTGTCACTTTTTGATTTTGCTTATTATTACTTGATACTTTACGCCTGTTTGTCGATATATATAATGACGATCATTTAACTTAGTAGGGAAACATGTAGGTAATTTCGACTATAGGAGGATAAAAGGTGGATAAGACTTCAAGTATAGGCATCATATTAGGAATTGTTGCCGTTGGACTAGGTATGATAATAAAAGGTGTAACGATCGACGCATTACTTAATCCAGCTGCTTTATTAATTATAATCTTAGGGACAGTGGCTTCTGTATTAATTGCTTTTCCAACACGGGTAATTAAAAATGTCCCTTCTTTATTTAAAATTATTTTTACCGAAAAAGATGAAGTCAATGTTAAAGATTTAATAGATCGATTTGTAGATTGGGCGGAACAGACAAGGAGAGAAGGACTACTATCTCTAGAAGCAAATATGGAAGAAATTAATGATCCATTTCTACAATCGGGGTTACAAATGGCAATTGATGGGCAAAATCCCGATTTTATTCGCGACGTATTAATGGAAAAAATTTCAGCAATGGAAAAAAGACATGCAGAAGGCGCACGTGTTTTTTCGCAAGCTGGTACATATGCACCAACTCTAGGGGTATTAGGTGCGGTAGTTGGGCTAGTTGCAGCATTAGGAAATATGGAGAATATGGATATTTTAGGAGCAGCTATCTCAGCAGCTTTCATTGCAACGCTCCTTGGAATTTTTACCGGGTATGTGTTATGGCACCCTTTTGCCAATAAGTTAAGGGAAAAATCAAAGCAAGAAGTAAAAATAAAAGAAATCATGGTAGAAGGTATTTTATCGATAACAACAGGAGAATCTCCAACTTTGATAAAAGATAAACTAGGTTCCTATCTATCTTCAAAAGAACTAGCAAAAATTAAAGTAATCAGCAAAGAACAGGAGGGAGGCAATGTTTCGGAGAAAGAGGAATGATCAAGAAGAAGAGAATATGGATGAATCCTGGTTACTCCCTTATTCGGATATGCTTACTCTCCTTCTTGCTTTATTCATCGTGTTGTTTGCGATGAGTGAGGTGGATGTAAGGAAATTTGAACAACTTGCATTTATTTTTAAAACAGAATTTACAAATGGAGCTGGAATAATCGATGAAGGTGTTAGTATTACTCCGGAGACTACCTCTGTAAACAAAAATGAAAATGAAGAAGAGGAGGAAAAAACGGAAGAAGAAATAGCCCAATTTAAAGAATACCAAGAATTAAAAATGATTCAGCAAAATATAGAAGAGTATATTACTACAAACAGTTTAACAGAAACATTAGGAACAAAATTAACATCAGAAGGTCTACTAATTACAGTCAGAACAGACATTACTTTTGATTCTGGAAGTGCAAAAGTAAAGAAACAAGGTGTAGAAATAGCAAAAGAAATAGCGGCATTTTTAAGTACAGACCCGCCACATGAAATTGTTGTTAACGGGCATGCCGATGATCGCCCGATGTACAATGAAGAATATTCTTCCAACTGGGAACTAAGTTCAATGCGTGCAATTCAGTTTATGTATTTACTATTAGAAAGTAGCCAGTTAGAACCAAAATGGTTTAGTGCAAGAGGATATGGAGAGTATCGACCAACTGTACCAAATACTACTGAAGAAAATCGCACAATAAACCGACGTGTCGAAGTATTAATTCAGCCGAATCACGATATAGAGAAAGAGATTGAATAAATTTTTTATTATATCGACCCTTGATGTGGTATGATGATAAGGGAGCAATTTCAAGATATTTAATAAAAGAGGGTTAAAAAAGTAATGAATAATTCAATATATAGTCTCACCTTTGATCAGCTTTCCAATTGGTTAGTTGAATCAGGAGAGAAAAAGTTTCGTGCTGAGCAGATTTGGGACTGGTTATATAAAAAACGCGTAACACGTTTTGAAGATATGAAAAACTTGAATAAAAGTTGCCGCGAACTATTGAAGGAGAACTTTATCATCCAATCAATGGACGTCGAATTACAACAGGAATCTGCGGATGGCACGATTAAATTTCTGTTTAAGTTAACAGATGGGAATTTAATTGAAACAGTGCTGATGCGCCATCATTATGGACTATCTGTTTGTGTAACGACACAAGTTGGCTGTAATATAGGTTGCACGTTTTGTGCAAGTGGTATATTAGCAAAAAATCGTGACCTAACTTGCGGAGAAATTGTCGAGCAAATTATGAAGGTACAGATGTTTTTAGATGAACGCAAGAAAGATGAACGTGTAAGTCATATTGTTGTGATGGGGATTGGCGAACCTTTTGATAATTTTACAAACCTCGTCAATTTCTTAAATGTAGTAAATGACCAAAGGGGATTGTCGATTGGTGCAAGGCATATTACTGTATCAACAAGTGGACTCGCACATAAAATATATGAGTTTGCCGACCTTGGGCTTCAAGTTAACTTAGCTATCTCGCTACACGCGCCAAACGATGAGCTAAGAACAAGTATTATGAAAATAAATCGCGCATTTCCTATCAAAAAATTAATGGATGCCATCGATTATTATTTGGATAAGAAGAATCGTCGGATTACGTTTGAGTATATTTTGCTAAAAGATGTGAACGATCATAAAGAACATGCAGTGGAACTTGCAAATTTACTGCAAAATAAACGTCATTTATCTTATGTGAACTTAATTCCGTATAATCCGGTTAATGAGCATATTCAATATGAGCGTAGTACACCAGAAGCGATACGGGTTTTTGAGGAAACACTTCAGGCACGAGGAATTAATTGTGGTGTACGATTGGAACAAGGAACAGATATCGATGCAGCTTGCGGCCAATTACGCAGTAAACAAATGAATAAACGAAATGTAGGATAATTCAACAAAAATCTACTCCATTCGCATATTGCGGGTGGAGTAGATTTTTGTTGTTGTTAGTTCGCTGATAAATTTCTTAGAATCCGTAAAAGTTGCTCAAGTTGGGGATGGAGGTAACGCAAAAGTATATATATATTCTATACTTTTGCGTTACCTTTTGGGATTATCTTAATTTACGTTTTTTAATGATATGATTCCGTATTTTACAACATGGCTTCTCGTGGCATTCGGGGTCATTCAATATTTAATTTATTGGTTTGAAATGAGAAAGAATTTAAGGGAGGAATAATAAATGTTTTTGACTTCTATCATTATATTTTTACTAGCGGCAATCCCTTTTTTTGAAATTGCGGTTATTGTACCAATTGCAATTATTGGCGGTCTGCCGGCAATACCTGTAATGATCGTTGCTTTTTTAGGTAATTTCCTAACAATCGTGTTATTAATTGTATATTTGGATAAGTTCAGAGAATGGCGTAGAAGAAAAAAAGGAGAAGAAGATATGAGTTCAAAACGGCATAAACGGGCTAAGTCTCTGTGGGATAAATATGGACTGCCAGGACTTGCGTTTATCGGTCCGTTTTTCGTTGGCAGCCACTTATCAGCTTTACTTGCCATTACAGATCTTTAAACAAAAGCCCACTCCTTTAGGTGTGGGTTGATTCAATTTAAAAAATAAAAAAAGTCGAAAAATGATACGAACGCATGTTGCCTTTTTGTTCGAAAGATTGTACAATGAATACAAGACAAATGTTCGCTAAGGGGGTGTTCGAAGATGGGGAAAAATACTTCGCCTAGTTTTGTATTATCTTTGGAATTAGAAAATAATCCGCTCATTTTTTCTGTCATCGAAGACGAACTGGAAATCTGCAGAGTAATGTACAATACAATTTTAGGGAAATATTTAAAGCTGGAGCACCAAATGAAGCGTGAAAAAGCGTATAAAAAGTTGATTCGCCAGTATAAAGCAGTATCTGGAAAGTTAGAAAAGAATCCAAAAAATGAGCACTTAAAAGCAGAAAAGAAAACAATTCAGGAAAAACTGAAACAATTAAGAGAAAAATACCAATTAACGGAATACGCCTCCCACAAATGGGTAAAGCCCATACGAGAACATTTTGGCAACAAAGTGAATAATAAGAAAAGGTAAAAAGACGTGGGTGTTCTCCAATCGTTATGAGAAGCTTCGTTTGCAATTAAAAGAACTCACCAGAAACAGGTAGAAATACGTAAATTATCTCATCGAACGTTAACCAACGCATTATTAAAGTTGGGAGACACCTTTTTTGTAGAAACGATGAACTTTACATCTCTACAAAGACGCAAAAAGGAAACGGAGATTTCTGAG
>NZ_JBPPZG010000179.1:0-8025 GCF_051918545.1 Pseudogracilibacillus amylolyticus (SeqCode)
CTCACACACTTCCATTGCAAACGTGCATCTAGCAGCAAAAGGACATCCTTTTGGTGGTGCAAATAAGTCTGGGGGTGTGCCAACAATAGGAAGCAATTTTTCTTCTTTCATATCGAGCCTGGGAACAGAGTTTAATAGTCCTTTTGTATAAGGATGCTCGGGATTATAAAAGATTTCCCGTTTCGTGCCAATTTCAATAATTTTCCCAGCATACATAACTGCGATTCGATCAGCAACTTTTGCAACAACTCCGAGGTCATGTGTTATCAATATAATCGAAACGTTTGTCGTTCTTTGAATTTTTTCAAAAAGTTCTAAGATTTGAGCTTGAATCGTCACATCAAGTGCTGTCGTTGGTTCATCAGCAATGAGTAGCTCTGGTTCACAAATCAATGCAATAGCAATAACAATACGTTGACGCATCCCGCCACTGAATTGATGAGGATATTGTTTCATTCTTTCCTGTGGATTCGGAATACCGACTAAATCCATCATTTCTAGTGCTTTTCTCTTCGCATTTTCTGCAGAAATCTTATGGTGTTGCCGTAAACCTTCCATTAATTGAGTTCCTATTGTCAACGTCGGATTAAGTGCTGTCATTGGATCTTGGAAGATCATTGAAATATCCACGCCACGAATCGAGCGCATTGTTTTCTCAGAAATTTGAGTGACATCTCTCCCTTTAAAAAGTATTTTCCCACGTGAAATTTCCCCTGGAGGATTAGGAATTAAACCCATAATTGCATTGGAGGTTACACTTTTTCCGCATCCAGATTCCCCGACGATTGCAAGTGTTTCACCTTTGTATAAATCAAAGTTTACACCTCGTACTGATTTTACAGTACCTCCATAAGTAGTAAAGGTGACATGCAGATTTTTTACTTCTAATATTTTTTCCATGGTCTCCCCCTACTTTCTAAGCTTTGGATCAAGGGCATCTTGTAGTCCGTCCCCCAAAACGTTAAAAGCAAACATTGTAAACGAAATAAAAAATGCTGGGAAAAATAATGTCCACCAGTTTCCGGATAAAATTGCACCTAAAGAGTCATTTGCCATCACACCCCAACTTGCATACGGAGCTTGGATCCCTAAGCCAATAAAACTTAAAAATGCTTCTGCAAAAATTGCCGTTGGTACTGTTAATGTCATCTGCACAATTATTGGTCCCATCGTATTCGGTAAAAGATTTTTCCGAATAATTCTAGACGTTTTTGCACCGTAGGACTTAGAGGCAAGTACGAACTCATAATTTTTAATTTGTAGAACTTGCCCCCGAACAATTCTCGCCATTCCTACCCACCCTGTTACAGTTAACGCAACAATTATCGTAAATAAACTTGGGCCTAAAACAACAAGGAGTAAAATAACGACTAATAAATAAGGTAGACCATATAAAATTTCAACTATTCGCATCATGACATTATCTGTCCGACCACCTTTGTAACCAGCAATACCGCCATATATAATTCCGATAACAACATCAATTATTGCTGCCATTAACCCGACAAATAAAGAAATACGTGCACCATACCAAGTTCTTGTAAACACATCTCGTCCTGCAGAATCAGTGCCGAACCAATGTTGTGCCGAGGGTTTTTCAAATTGTGCCGGTAAATTTTGCGCATTTACTTCATACGGTGAAAAAATCGGTCCTAAAATTGCCATAATCGTTAGTAAAACAAGAAAAATTAATCCTAACATCGCTAGTTTATTTTTCCTCAATCGTGTCCACGCATCTTTCCAGTAAGAAAGAGAGGGACGAGAAACAATTTCTGCTCCTTCTTTATCCTGATTAACTAAACGAAACCATTCATCGCGTACTTCAGAAGGAGAATAACTTTCTTGGAAATGACGAGTCGATTTCATTACTCCCCTTCCTTTCCGTGTACTTTTATTCGTGGATCTAGCAAACCATAAGCAATATCAACTAAGAAAAGCATAATAATTAAAAATGAACTATAAAAAACTGTCGTACCCATAATGACTGGGTAGTCTCGTTGGTTAATACTTTCCACAAAATATTTTCCCATTCCGGGAATTGCAAAAATTTGTTCAATGACAAATGTTCCTGTTAAAATACTTGCTAACAATGTACCCATAATTGTTACTACAGGCATTAAGGCATTTTTCAACGCATGCTTGATAATGATTTTCCAAGGTGCTAATCCCTTCGCCCGAGCCAACTTTATATAATCTTGGGTTAATACTTCAAGCATTGTCGATCTAGTAAGTCGGGCAATAATTGCCAAAGGCCCTGTAGCAAGTGCGAGCGTTGGAAGAACGATATGAATTGGACTTGACCATGTCGCAACCGGAAAAATTTCAAAATTTACAGCTAACTGTTGGATGAGTAATGTTGCCAACACAAAATTCGGTATCGATATCCCGAGAACAGCAAAAGCCATTGCCAAATAATCAATTATTCCGTTATGACGTAACGCTGCAAAGATTCCTAAAGTAATTCCTGAGATGACAGCTACAATAATTGTTAACATTCCGAGTTCAAAGGAAATAGGGAAGCCTCTAGCTAGTAAATCGTTTACAGAGTGATCAGGTTTTTTTATCGATGGTCCAAAATCAAATGTAGCAATCGATTTTAAATAGAGAAGATATTGTATGTAATAAGGTTTATCAAGATTATAATGTGCTTCTAAATTCGCCTGGACAATTTCGTTAGAACTTTTTTCACTGTTAAAAGGGGATCCTGGAATGCTGACCATCAAAATAAAGGTAAGTGTAACGATAATCCATAAAGTAATTATCATAATAAGTAGGCGTTTTAACACGTAGCGAAGCATTATTTCCCCCCTTAATAAACAAATAATAATTAGCACTTTTTTAATCTAACTGCTTGTTCATAATTATGCTTTTCAAAGCCAATATATGATTATTTTAAAAACGATAAATCCTTTTTGAACATCCTTTTTAAAACTAACATTTTTTATAGAAACTATATTGACCTAAGCGATCTGATAAGGTAATATTCTAAGTATAAACTCAGTCATCAGATGACCATATGTTTTAAAGGAGAAATTTTAATGATATATGAACCGATTCGAACAAGGAAAAACTATGAAATAGTTATCGATCAAATCATTGCAATGTTAAAGAACAAACAATTACAGCCAGGTGACAGGCTTGATTCTATTGAAAAACTAGCAAAACATTTCGATGTGAGCAGATCTGTCATCAGAGAAGCGTTAAGTGGATTAAAAGCAATGGGGTTAGTACATGTACAACAAGGGGAAGGAACATTTATTGCCGATTTTAATGCTACCTCCATTTCTCTACCTGTTACAACTGCTTTATTAATGAAAAAGGAAGACGTTAAGGAACTATTGGAAGTAAGAAAGATTTTAGAAGCTGGGGCGGTACGGTTAGCTACACTCCACCATACGGAAGAAGATATTAGATTAATAGAAGAAGCATTGCTAGAAATGAAAAATAATAAATTGGATGAGAAAGCGGACTATCATTTTCATTACCTAATCATAAAAGCTTCCCAAAATAATATGTTAATAAATCTATTACGAAACATTTCCGACATAATGTTAGAAACGATTCGTGATGCACAGAAAATAATCTTAGAGTCGGAAAAAAACACCAAAGTATTAGTAACTGAACATGAACGTATTTATAAAGCTATAAAAAATAAACAACCTGAGCAGGCCGAAAAATATATGTTGCGTCATTTGGAAGGGGTAGAAAAATTTCTATCTCCATATTTAGGAGGTGAATATGAGTGAAAGTCTCATTATTTATTACTTGTCTATGTGATATGTTTCATTCAAATGTAGGCAAGGACACGGTAGAAATTTTGGAACGTGCTGGATGTGAAGTCGATTTTCCCGAGACACAAACATGCTGTGGACAGCCGGCATTCAATAGCGGTTACTTACAACAATCGAAAAAAGCAATGAAACAAATGATTCAAGCTTTTGAACATGCGGAATATATCGTCGGTCCATCTGGTTCATGTGTCGGTATGTTAAAAGAATATCCAAAAATATTTGCCGATGACCCTGTATGGGAAGAACGTGCAATAGCTTTTGCAAATAAAGCATATGAGTTAACACAATTTTTAGTTGATGTATTAGGTATCGTTGATGTCGGCTCTAAATTCGTTGGGAAAGTCACTTATCATCCTTCATGTCATATGACTAGAATTCTAGGGGTAAAGGAAGCACCTATTCAACTTTTAAAACAGGTTAAAGGAATCGATTTAATAGAATTACCGATGAAAGAAGATTGTTGTGGGTTTGGTGGAACATTTGCGATAAAAAATGCCGACATATCAACAGAAATGGTGAAAGAAAAGTCACGACATGTTTCAGAAACAGGAGCTCATTATTTAGTCGGGGGCGATATGGCATGTTTAATGAATATTGGCGGCATGATGTCTCGTGAAGGAAAAAATGTGCAGGTCATTCATATTGCTGAAATATTAAATACACAATAATTGGAAGGAGGATTTTATGGGTATTCAAATTAATCAAAGTCCTTACGAAACGCGGGTACAGAAAGGATTAGATGATACGTTTATGAGAAATGCTGTTTCATCAGCACAAGAGCGTTTGAAAACTGGACGTGTTCGGTCTGAAGAAGGGCTTGGAAACTGGGATGATTGGCGAACTTTAGGAGAAGAAATCCGTAACCATACGATTGAACATCTCGACTATTATTTAGAAGAGTTAAGTAATCAAGTTGTTAAGCGCGGCGGAAATGTATTTTTTGCCCAGACAGCCGAAGAAGCTACTGATTATATTAAAGAGGTTGTCAAACAGAAAAACGGAAAAAAAGTAGTTAAATCAAAATCGATGGTGACAGAAGAAATTGGCCTTAATGAAGTATTGCAAAAAGAAGAGGTCGAAGTTGTTGAAACAGACCTAGGTGAGTGGATTTTACAATTAGATAATGATCCTCCTTCTCATATTGTTGCACCTGCTTTACATAAAGACAGAGAAAGAATTCGGGAAGTTTTTGCAGATAAAAAAGGGTATGATGGAACTGCAATACCTGAAGACCTTACCCTTTTTGCTCGCGAGCAATTACGAAAAGATTTTTTATCAGCAGATATTGGAATAACCGGTTGTAATTTTGCTGTGGCAGAGTCGGGAACGGTTACACTTGTTACAAATGAAGGAAATGGAAGGCTTGCCACTTCCTTACCTGATACACAAATAGCTGTCATGGGGATGGAGAGGATTGTACCGACATGGGAAGAACTTGATATATTAGTCAGCCTGTTAACAAGAGCAGCAGTAGGACAGAAATTAACGAGTTATATTACATCTGTTACAGGAACGAGACTGGAAGGCGAAATCGATGGACCATCTGAGTTCCATCTCGTAATTGTTGATAATGGACGCTCCAAAATAATCGGAACAGAATTTCAGTCTGCTCTACATTGCATTCGTTGTGCAGCATGTATTAATGTTTGCCCAGTCTATCGTCATATCGGTGGTCACGCTTACGGTTCCATTTATCCAGGGCCAATTGGGGCAGTCATTACCCCTCTTCTTGATGGGTATGAAAATCATAAAGAACTTCCTTATGCGTCCTCTTTATGCGCAGCATGTACAGAAGCCTGTCCGGTAAAAATACCGCTTCATGAGTTATTAATTAGGCATCGGGAAATAATTGTTGAAAAAGAAAATAAAGCTCCTGTTTCAGAAAAAATGATGATGTCAGGATTTGCACAATGGGCTTCAAACCCCGCCGCCTATAAACTAAGTGCAAAAATGGCAAGAACGGCCTTAAAGCCATGGGTAAAAAATGAACAAATAACGAATGGACCTGGACCATTAAAAGGCTGGACAAATACACGTGATTTTCCAGCCCCAAAAAGACAAACCTTTCGCTCTTGGTATCGTAACAGACAGAAAGGAAGAGCACAAAGCAATGATTAAAAACAGAGAAAGCTTTCTAAAAAATATTGCTGACCAGCTTAACAGACCTCGAATAAAGACTGAAGTTACAAAACCTGTGTGGACGAAACAACCGCAATGGGAAGTGTTTCATGAACTGTCTAAAAATGAACTAATTGACGTATTGGAAGAACAATGTAAAGTGATTCATACTACTTTTAAAAGAGGAACGAAACAAAGTTTAGCGAGGATTTTGCATGAGACGGTTATCGAATATGGTGGCGGATCGATCATAACAGTAAATGATAAAAGAAATGTAAAATTTGGATTGAACTCTTTTTATGATAATCTTACCTCCGATCAAATCGAGGTTCGCAAATGGGATGAGAAAAAAGGCAAAGAAAATATTCATTTTGCAGAACGAGCAAATATCGGGATAACGTATAGTGATATAACACTAGCAGAATCCGGAACGGTGACATTACTGAACGATAAAAATAATAGTCGTACGATAAGCTTGCTTCCTACTCATTTTATTGCAATTATCCCTAAAGAAACAATCGTGCCTAGAATGTCCCATGCAACACGAATCATCCATGAAAAAAACAAAAATGGTGAAGTAATCCCATCTTGTGTTAGCTTCATAACAGGACCAAGCAATAGTGCAGATATCGAGTTAAATTTAGTAGTCGGTGTACATGGTCCTGTGAAGGCTACTTATATTGTTGTTGAATAGTTATTATATTTTTTAAATCGCCTTTGCCAAAGTGCAAGGCGATTTTTTCAATGGGTAAATGCGCTCGTGGTTAATTCGGAATTCTCGTGGTGAAATCCAAATCTCCGTCGTTATTTCGAAATTTGGCTGGATAACGCGAGACTTCGTGGTTATTTTTAGATTCCCGTGGTTAAATCCAAATCTGCGTCGTTATTTCAAAATTTGGCTGAATAACGCGAGACTTCGTGGTTATTTTTAGATTCCCGTGGTTATATCCGAATCTGCGTCGTTATTTCAAAATTTGGCTGGATAACGCGAGACTTCGTGGTTATTTCAATTTTCCCGTGGATAAATCCGAATCTGCGTCGTTATTTCAAAATCTGGCTGGATAACCCGAGACCTCGTGGTTATTTTAAAGTTCCCGTGGATAAATCCAAATCTCCGTCGTTATTTCGAAATTCAGCTGGATAACGCAAGACTTCGTGGTTATTTTTAGATTCCCGTGGATAAATCCGAATCTGCGTCGTTATTTCACGATTTAGCTGGATAACCCGAGACCTCGTGGTTATTTCTGGATTCCCGTGGTTAAATCCGAATCTGCGTCGTTATTTCACGATTTAGCTGGATAACCCGAGACCTCGTGGTTATTTCTGGATTCCCGTGGTTAAATCCGAATCTGCGTCGTTATTTCGAAATTTAGCTGGATAACGCGAAGCTCTCGTGATTATTCCGCTTTCCCCAAAAAACAAAAACTATCTTTCTCAGATAGTTTAGCATTTTGAGATTGATATTTAATTATCCGAACTGACCGCTGACATAGCCTTCTGTACGTTTATCACTTGGTTTATTAAAGATATGTGCTGTTTCGGCGAATTCAACTACTTCTCCATTCAAGAAAAATGCAGTTCGATCGGAAATTCTAGCTGCCTGTTGCATATTGTGGGTAACGATAGCAATCGTATATTTATCTTTTAATGTACGGATTAATTCCTCCACTTTTAATGTCGACTGCGGGTCTAAAGCTGATGTTGGTTCATCCATCAAAATTACACGAGGATCAATCGCTAAGCATCTAGCAATACATAATCTTTGTTGTTGACCCCCTGAAAGTCGATACGCATTTTCATGTAAACGATCTTTTACTTCATCCCAAAGATACGCGTTGCGTAAGCTTGTTTCAACAATTTCATCTAAAATCATTTTATTTCGTATCCCATGTATTTTTGGCCCATAAGCAATATTATCATAAATTGACTTCGGAAATGGGTTTGGTTTTTGGAAAACCATTCCGACTTGGGTTCGCAGTTGTTCCACCGTTACCGAAGGATCAAAAATACTTTTATTATCATAAATCACTTTTCCTGTCATCCGGACATTCGGGACTAGCTCTACCATTCTATTTAACGCTTTTAAATAAGTAGATTTTCCACAACCGGAAGGTCC
>NZ_JBPPZG010000180.1:0-7986 GCF_051918545.1 Pseudogracilibacillus amylolyticus (SeqCode)
CGCTTACTATTCCAAGCATTATTGGTTCTACCATAAAGCTTATTTTCTGTCTCATGACAGAAGCAGAGTGCAGGGGTGTTTGTTTTACATAATATGATCGCCCCAGCTGTTTTTAATTTTTCAACTACCAAAGCATCATTTGACATGATTAAATCTTTTCTATGTACAATACCGCCAGTTGTTTTCATTCCTTTGACATGTATGGATTCTTTAATACTGATCGGTACTCCGTAAAGCGGTTGGTTATTCCAATTAGTGGTGTCAATAGTGTTATCCTTTTCTCTTGCTTCTTTTAACGCATCACTAAATCGCTCTTCAACAACTGCATTTAAGGAAGGATTGATCTTTTTAATATGCTCGATTAAAGTAGAAGTAACCTCCTCACTTGTTACTTTTCTTTCTTTAATCAATTCAGCGATTTCAGTAGCGTCTAAATTTAATAAATTATTTTTAACTTTTAAATTAATCACTTTAGACATACCACTCACCCTTTCTAAGTAACCTCTACTACAAGTATAGCATGGAAGGGCAGCAATGTTGTATCTTAAACAATAAGTTTAGATTATATTGAAATTTATGGTATGATAAAGATAGATACAGATGGTAAGTGAGGGGTCACAATATGTATTTTGTTAATAGAAGTGAAATAGAACAAATTATAACCTATATGGATTCATTGCTCCAAGAAATTAAAGATAAACAATATTCTTCAATAATAGAAAAACTTGGATTAGAACGATTAAGCCATATGGTTATTGAATCAATCTTAGATGTTGGGAATTTGATGATTGACGGATTTATTATGAGAGATCCGGGAAGTTATCATGATATTATCGATATTTTAGTTGATGAAAAAGTAATCCCGGAACAAGATGAATCAAGTTATAAAGCAATTATTGATTTAAGACAAATGCTTGTCCAGGAATATTTGAATATAGATCATAAACGTATAAAGGAAGTTTTATTTACGAATAAAGACGTTTTAAAACAGTTTAGTTACCATATTCGTACGTATTTGGATAACGAGTTGGGAGTTGCGAATGCATTTTCTAATGAGCCCTAGGGGGGAGCCTCATGAATAAACGAACGTCAACAAAAGAGAAAATTTTGCACATTTTAAAAAAAGATAGTGAACTTTCAATTAAAGAGTTAATGGAATATTTTTCAATTTCAGAAGTTGCAGTAAGAAGACATCTTAATGATTTATTACGCCAAGGATTTGTAAAAGAAAAAATTGTTAAGCAAGATATAGGTCGGCCCTTCCATCTTTATTTATTAACGGGTAAGGGTCATAACACATTTCCTAATCAATACGAGCAATTGCCAATGGAGTTATTGCAAGATCTAGAGGAATTACAAGGTGAAGAGGCAGTTAAAGACTTGCTGCTGAAGAGAAAAGAACGCGAAGAAGCGGAGTTAGTTTCTCAAATGGAGAATATAGACTTTGATGAAAAAGTTAAACGAATTGCCGAAATTCAACAAGATAAAGGATATATGATCGAGTATGAGAAAACTGCATCAGGCGACTACGAAGTAAAAAATTTTAATTGTCCAATCTTTAATTTGGCCTCAAACTATGGCCAGATTTGTAATAATGAAAAAGACATATATCGGAATATATTTCCCAATAGTAAGGTTAAAGCACAGTCTTGTATGACGAAAGGTGCGAAATACTGTTGTTGGACGATTACAAAACCTGAAAAATAATGCATAATCCATATTGTTGGGGAATTTGGTTTACGTCATCTTGACTGTAAGCCATTTTTATTTATAGAGAAAATTCATCATTAAATAATTGTTATTTGGAGGTACGAATGGATTATAAAGGATATTTAATTGATTTAGATGGAACAATGTATCGCGGTGAAGAGGTTATTGATGGAGCAAAACAATTTATTGATTTATTAAATGACCGTGACATTCCTTACCTATTTATAACAAATAACGCCACGTATACAATGAAAATGCTCGTTGAGAAATTAACCAGATTGGATCTTAAAGCAACAGAACATAATATTTTAACTTCTGCTATGGCAACAGCAAAATATATTAAAGATAAAAAAAATCAAGCACGTTGCTATGTTATAGGAGAAACTGGATTAGTAAAAGCAATAGAAAATGAAGGTTTAATTGTAACGGATAAACATTGTGATTATGTTATTGTCGGTTTGGATAGACAAATTACGTATGATAAATTGGCAAAAGCATGTTTATTAATCCGTGAAGGGGCTGAATTTATTGTAACGAATAAAGATGCCGCAATTCCAACTGAACAGGGATTAATTCCAGGAAATGGTGCCATAGCGTCTTCTATAGCAGTAAGCACCGGAGTAGAGCCTTTGATCGTCGGTAAGCCAGAATCAATTATAATGACAGAAGCAATTAAAAAGATCGGAATAAAGAAGCAAGATGTTTTAATGATTGGCGATAACTATGAAACAGATATTAAAGCAGGTATTTATGCCGGCATTGATACGTTAATGGTATTGACGGGTTATAGTACAAGAGAAGATTTACAACAGATTGAAGTTCAGCCGACATTTGTAATGGAGAATTTACTTGAATGGATAGAAAAAGAATTCAACAAAGTGGCGCCATAAAATACTGTTATGGTAAAATATCTGCACATTTGGGACGGCCGGGTGTTCCTCGGACAAAAGTCGACGAAAAAGTAGAAGAAAACGTCTGCGGTGCGTTCCCTCGGACAATCATCATCGAAAAAGCAGAAGAAAACGTCCGCGGCGAGTTCTCTCGGACAAAAAATCATCAAAAAAGCAGAAGAAAACGTCCGCAGCGCGCTCTCTCGGACAAACATCATCGAAAAAGTAGAAGAAAACGTCTGCGGCGCGTTCCCTCGGACGATCATCATCGAAAAAGCAGAAGAAAACGTCCGCGGGGTATTGCCTTCACTGTGGAAATTCCAAAATTTTAGATTTACACTTTTCTTTAATTAATCAAGTATATCCCCGGCTAAGGAATGGGCAAGCCGGCTTGATGCTGCCGCCGCAATTGCCCCAACAATATCGTCTAAAAATGTATTTACTTTTCCGTTAGAATGGTCATTTAATTTTTTTAATATACCGGGTTTTTGTTTATCAATATATCCATAACTTGTAAAACCGATGGAACCATAAACATTAACAATTGATAAAGCAATCACCTCATCGATTCCGTACAATCCCTCATCCCGATGGATAATATCTTGTAAAGGTTCAGCTAATTTATTTTGTTCTGCTAATATGTCAAGTTGTATACCTGTAAGGACGGCATGTTGAACTTCTCTTTTTGAAAGTACTCTGTTCACATTATGTTTACAAACTTCCATGCTCAAGTTTTCGAAATAATTAGACTGTAAATAATAAACTAATTCGGCAATATCATTGATGGACACTCCTCTTTCTTCTAGACATTGCCGGGCTTTCTTTTCTAATTCACTTTGCTTTTCTTGCATTTTACATCACCACTCTCTTTTAAACTCTATTATATAGAAACTGAAAAAATTCCGTAAAAATCTTCCATATGTACAGTTTATCACTTATAAATGTAACTTAAAACTCTTTCGTTTATGTTAAAATAGATAAAATGATATAAAAAGAGGTGGATGTATTGGGAAAGCCTAATGTTTATATTACTCGAAAGATACCTGAATATTTATTGGAACCATTTAAAGATCGATTGAATATTACAATGTGGACAAGTGAAAGTAAACCGGTGCCTAAAGATGTTTTATATGAAGAAGCAAAAAAGGCTGATGGACTACTTTGTTTATTAACCGAAAAAATTGATCAAACATTTTGTCAACATGCTTCTCATTTAAAAATTATCGCAAACATGGCTGTCGGTTACGATAATATTGATTTAGAAGCCGCTAAAAATAATAATATTATCGTTACAAATACACCTGATGTATTAACGGAAACGACTGCGGACTTGACATTTGCATTACTAATGGCAACAGCACGGCGTTTAATTGAGGCTACAAATTACATATATAATGATCAGTGGGGAGAATGGTCTCCATTTATGTTAGCAGGCTCAGATATCCATCACAAGACGATTGGAATAGTTGGCATGGGACGTATCGGAGAAGCGGTCGCTAAAAGGGCAAAAGGGTTTAATATGGATATTTTATATCATAATCGGAGTAGAAATTTAGAAGTGGAAAAGGAACTGAATGCCACCTATGTTTCATTTGAAGAATTATTGAAGGAATCTGATTTTGTTGTATCATTAGTACCGCTATCTGAAGCAACTGTGGATATGTTTGATAAAAAAGCATTTCAAACGATGAAATCATCTGGAATTTTTATTAATGCTTCACGTGGTGGAGTAGTTGATGAGGATGCATTATTTAAAGCACTCAATAAAAAAATTATTCGAGCGGCTGGTTTAGATGTATTTAAACAGGAGCCTATTTCATCAACTCATCCTTTAACAAACTTAACGAATGTTGTGCTGTTACCTCATATCGGCTCTGCCAGTTTGGCTACAAGAGAAAATATGCTTAAATTATGTCTAGAAAATATAGATCTTGTTTTTCAAGGTAAGCAACCTAAAACACCTGTTTATTAAATGAAAAAGAATCCATATGAAGTGGATTCTTTTTCGAATTGTATATTAAAACACTTGTTCTATTTCTGTTACGCCGGGAACTTCTGTTGTTAAAGCACGTTCAATACCTGCTTTTAATGTGATCGCAGAACTTGGGCAGTTTCCACATGCACCCATTAATCGAAGTAGGACTACACCATTTTCATCAACATCAATTAGTTCCACGTCTCCGCCATCTCGTAAAAGGAATGGGCGTAATTTATTTAGCACTTCTTGTACTTGTTCTTTCATTGGGTGATTTCTCCTTTCCGAAACATAGTAAAAAGTCTCAGTTAATATAATATATGAGGTAATGAGTTATAAATTTATCCTACTTATATTTTATCTGTTTTTTAACCTTTTGTAAATGAAAATTGTTTTCAGTTACGTAATGAACCGATATACATTATGCAAAATTGTGAAAGGAAGAGACAATTGAGTATAAATTTAAAAATAGAAGTTTATGGACGAAATCAAATTTGTGCAAGTTGTGTTGGTGCACCTGGATCAAAAGATACGTATGAATGGTTACAGGCAGCTATATCCAGAAAATATGGGACAGATCAATTTTCATATACATACATCGATATGGATAATCCTGAACAATATGCATATAAACATCAAGAAATGATTAAACATATAGTGGAAGAAGATTTGTTTTATCCGTTAATTCTTTTAGATAATGAGATTATTTCAGAAGGGATTCCACATTTAAAAACGATATTCAAAACGATAGAAGCTAAAGGGATTCGGCAAATTTAGCATAGAAAAGTTTGTCATCGAATCAATTATTTGAATGAAGTTTCGCCAGTTTGTATACTAAAGGTAAGATGTATTGAAATATTCTACGAGGAGGTAATACATTGGCTATTTCAATTACAGATAATGCGCGTAATCAGATCAAAGAAATGATGAAAGAAGAGTCAAGCGATAGCAAGTTACGCTTTGGTATTAAAGGTGGAGGGTGCAGTGGGTTATCCTATTCACTTGGATTTGATGATAAAATAAATGAAGAGCTAGACGAAGTGTTTGAAATAAATGAAATACCGGTTGTGATTTTTAAACAGGATATTCCGATTATCGAGAATACGGAAATTGATTTTAAACAAAATATGATGGGCGGAGGATTCAGTATCAATAATCCAAACGCTATCGTATCATGTGGTTGCGGTTCTTCTTTTCGCACAAAAGATAAAGTCGGTACACCAGGAGATTGCTAAAATGCCTCGCCTTGTTGCGTAGGCTTTTTTGTTTGTGAAAACTTTAGCTGTTTACTTTACTGTTAAAGTAAACTGTAAAATAACAATTTAATTACCACTGGGAAGATCAACTCGCCTTCCAAGATATCGAGTCGATTTCGCAACACGTCGAGTCATTCCCCAAGAAGTCGACTCTTATCATTAATATGCAGAGACTTATGTCAGTTTATCAGGGTCGATTTCAAAGGTAACCAAATGAAAAACCCGAACTAATTAAATTCAACGTATTGAAAAATTGAATTATAGTTCGGATTTCTTTATTTCTCAAATTATCTCAGCAAATATCTACTGTTTTGATAAAATATGAGTGCAATTTATTATTTGCAAAAATGATGGTAAACGACGTCTTATCATTAAAACATACTCGTTGAGTGTCTTGGTTGTATCCTTGCTTTAGGATTCATATACTGCATTGCGTTGTTAATTGCTGTAGGTCCTTCTCCAAATCCAGTAGCGATAAGTTTTACTTTCCCATCATACGTATTTATATCACCGACTGCATAAATGCCAGGAATATTTGTTTCCATTTTAGAATTAACAACGATACTGTTTCTTTCGATGTTTAATCCCCAGTTCGCAATTGGGCCGAGTCTTGAAATAAATCCGTAATTACAAATCGCCGAATCAACATCAATTTTAATGATTTTTTCGCTTCTTGTTTCCTGAAGGACAAGTCGCTCAATTTTATCAGTACCTTCAATATCTGTTGGTACAAAAGGGGTTAATATTTCTACTTTAGATTCAGTTAACTGTTTTAAACTGCCTTCATGAGCTCTAAATTCATCACGTCGATGGACAAGTGTAACTTTTTCTGCAATAGGTTCCAGCATAAGCGCCCAATCAACAGCGGAATCGCCACCACCTAAGATAACAACTTTTTCATCTTTAAATTGATTCATATTATTAACAAAGTAATGAAGATTTTTACCTTCAAACTGTTCTGAAGTCTTAATATTTAATCGACGAGGCTCAAAGGCACCGTTACCAGCCGTAATAATAATTACCTTTGAATAATGAATGTCATTATCCGTAGAGGTAAGTTTAAATGTACCATCTTCCAGTTTTTCAACTTTTTCAATCGATTGTCCTAACACAAGTGTCGAATCAAACAGTTTAAGCTGGTCTTCTAAGTTATTTACCAACTCTTGGGCACGGATTTTTGGGAATCCAGCCACGTCATAAATATATTTTTCAGGATACAGCGCTGTTAACTGACCGCCTGTATGTGGTAAGCTTTCAATGATTTTAACGCTTGCCTGTCTCATCCCACCATAAAAACCGGTAAACAGACCAGCAGGGCCTGCTCCAATAATCGTAATATCATATATTTTCTCTGTCATTATTTTCCCTCCAAACTCTACCTGCCATTTTACCTTATAATTATCTTATCATAAAGAAATTTATCTCAGAAATATTGAGTCTTAAAAGAGCATTGTAAAAATAAAACAAATTATTCACAATTAATGACTTTTTAAATGGGCAATAGGCCTTGTCTTTGCTTTTTTCTTTATCTAACTATAAAATTATAAACAGTATAAACGTAATTTATTAATAGACGGTCATTTGGTCAACTGGCACTACGTGTGGCAGTTTTCATTATGTATAGTTGAGAGGGGACAAATCGTTGATTCAGCTTATTGTATCTATGTTATTATATTTTGTAATCTTTTTTGGGATAGCCTTTATCCTAAATATGCTTTTACGACGTACTTGGTTAATGGCTATTTTTTATCCATTTGTTATTTCCTTAATTATTGGAGATAGTACATTTGGTGATTATTTTACAGACCCTGGAAATGCTTTCTCAAGTACTTTTTCAAAAATGACATCTCTCCCAGTCGTCGATGTTGTAATTTTATCATCCGGTTTTATCGGTACACTCGTTTCTGGATTCGTCATTAAATATTTACGTAAGAGCGGTTATCAGATGTTTTAAAATGGTAAAAAAGCAATATTTATTATGGAAAGTTTGTTGTTAATCTATTAAATTTTAAAAAAAATGAATAGATTGCCTCTTTATTGGAAAAGATGACTTCCAAAGAGGTGTTATGAATGTCTGTAAAAAATATTATGTACAAAATAATCATGTTACTTCTTTTTATCGGTGCCGTATACACAACAGTGAGTTCGCTCACAA
>NZ_JBPPZG010000181.1:0-7955 GCF_051918545.1 Pseudogracilibacillus amylolyticus (SeqCode)
GCCATTTGTTAGTGAATAATTAAAAAATTCCTTTTCATATTCTAATAGGATATTGAAAAGGAATTTTTATTTTTTTAGGCAGGTAAGAAATCCTTTCTTACTGCATAATGCAACTAAGGTATTCATCCAAAGGCTCGCACTTATTTAGCATAAGTGCAACATTACCGAGTCACCGCCAGTTACGGATCTAAGGAAGGGCGACCAAGAACAGACTTTGCGCTTAACTCACGGATATCCATAGTGATAAGGGCATGTTTTCTTTAACGAATGCCAAGTTTTCTAATAGTTCCGATATCATCCATCTATGACTGCCGTACTTTTCTTTTTGGATAAATTAAAATAATTTTTATTAAAATGAAAAAAATATAAATGGTAGCTAAAAGTAAAAATAATGAACTTAGTGGATGGAAAAATGAAATTACTGTAAATAATAGTAATGGAGTGGTAATTGAAAATGCAGTCATTTTCCAAATAATTGAGAACCGCAATTTTCGCTTTAACCCTCTTGTAATTAATGTTCCTATGTATGCAATAATGGAGAGTAGTGAAAATACGATTAGAACTAAAACCAAATAGTAAAATATAAAAAAGTAAATTAATAAGAAAAAAGGATGAATATGTGTTGCTGAAGATTCATTAACAATAATTTGTTCATAAAAAGCTGGTAAAGATGCAATGGCTAATAAGAAGAACAAGTAAATAACAGTAATGTCCATTCCAATGCGATTTAACGCAAAAACGGACTGCTTTTTAGGCAGTCTTAAACTATGTAAAAAAGCATTCCAATAATCTTTCATCAATTCTCGTCCCTTTAGTTTTACATTATCCATCATGAATACTATACCATGTTTTTAAACACTCTAACAGAAAATGGACGGTATGAATAAGATATAAAATATATTAAGTATTATAATTGGTAACCATCAATAACAATTAACAGCTAAATCTGATATTATTATATAATGGAGTATTTATATAGAAACTTGAGGTGTAATGATGAATCAATCAAAAAAAATAACAGATGGAGCACTATTAACAGCAGTCTATATTGTACTTTTACTACTTATCGTATTTATTCCACCTATCATTACGTTTGGTATTTTTATTTTACCAGTACCTTTTATAATTTATGCAGCAAGACACGGTTTGAAGCCCACTTTAATTATGTTACTTAGTACCATTGTGTTATCGTTGATTTTTGCAACAGTTATTTCTCTGCCAGTTACCTTGTTTGTTGGAATCGGTGGTATATTAATAGGGGGAGCAATCTATCGAGGTCTAAAACCTTATGAAGTATGGGCACAAGGAACATTAGGATTTATTATAGGAATGGTTTTAGTTCTGTTAGTGCTGCAATTTGTTGCAAATATCAATATTTACGAAGAAATGGATGTTGTAATTGAAGATTCGATTGCAATGACAAAAGTAATATTTGATCAGATGGGTCTCGATTCGCAAACAGAAAAACAAGTACAACTATTTGAAGAGCAAATGTATGCTTTTAAAGATTTATTACCATCCAGTATTGCAATTAGTAGTATATTTTTTGCTTTTATAAGTCAGTGGATTAGTTATAAAGTAATAAATCGAGTGGAAAACAAAAGATTATCATTTCCTCCTTTCAAAAATTTCAATTTACCTGTTTCCCTTATCTGGATTTACTTTTTTGCATTAATTTTATCTTTTGTAGATCTTGGTGAAGGTAGCGGATTATATTTAATCGTCATGAATGTGGTTGCTTTAACGATTGTATTGATCACCATTCAAGGTTTTTCATTTATCTTTTTCTATGCTGATCATAAAAAAGTTCATAAATCAATACCGATAATAATTGTTGTTGTAACTCTCTTACTTCCTTTTTTATTCCTGTTTCTTATTCGAATTATTGGTATAATTGATTTAGGCTTTTCGTTGAAAGCACGTTTAAACAATGAAAATAGTAAAAAATAGGTGAGGAAATTTAGGAGTTGAACATGTTGGAACACTTTTGGAAAAAATTAAAGAACAATTATATATGGGCTGTATATGTTCTCTCTTTTACAATGGTATGTGTCCTATTTTATTTTCATTGGATTATTGGGTCTATTTTTGCCATTCTTTTTATTATTACTTTTATTTATTATAATCGTGAAGAAAGAAAGATTGAAAAAACTCAATTGGAAAATATGTCCCAATTATCGTATCAAATTAAAGATGCTGGAGAACAAGTATTTTTAAACATGCCGATTGGGATTATTATCTATAATGAAAATTTCCAAATAAAATGGGTAAACCCGTTTATTTATAGCTTAATTGAAGATGAATCTTCCTTCTTTGGTAAGTCATTAGACATTTTTTCAGAAGATCTTATATCTCAGCTTAAAAAAGAAAAGGATGAAATTTGGTTAAGTATAAATGGTTTACAATTGAAAACAAGGGTGGATTATTCGAATCAAGCTCTCTTTTTATTTAATCGTACCGAAGAAAAGCGTTTGGAAAAACAATATTATAATGAGCAGTTAGTGCTTGCAACAATTTATTTAGATAACTATGAAGAAATTTCGCGAAATATGAGTGATAATGTCAAAAGTCAACTGAATTCAATCGTAACATCACATTTAAATAAATGGGCTGATGACTATCATTTTTATTTAAAAAGAACATCTCAAGATCGTTTTATTGGGGTTTTAACGAAGCAGACGTTAGAAATGCTTGAAAAATCAAGATTTGAGATTTTGGATGAAATAAGATCAATCAATATAGAAGAGGTACAAAGAAATCCGATTACTTTAAGTATTGGTATTGGTGTAGGAAATGTACCGATCCCAGAATTGGCAAAATTGTCTCAATCTAGTTTAGACCTTGCGTTAGGCCGCGGCGGAGATCAAATTGCTATTAGAGATGAAACTGGTAAAGTTCGTTTTTATGGTGGAAAAACAAATCCAATGGAAAAGCGGACCAGAGTAAGGGCAAGAGTAATTTCCCATGCATTAAAAGAATTAGTGCAAGAAAGTGATAATGTTCTTATTATGGGGCATAAGGCGCCAGATATGGATTCCTTGGGTGCGACAATTGGAGTTCTTAATATTGCGAAGTCAAATAATGTAGAAGGGTTTATTGTTTTTGATGAAAATGACTCTACAACAGGAGTTGCTCGTGTAATTGATATGGTGAAGAAAGAAGAAGGATTATGGAAACATTTCATTGGTCCAGACGAAGCTGATGCTATTTATACGAGCCGAAGTTTAGTTGTAGTTGTCGATACTCACCGACCATCTCTTGTAGCACATGAAAAACTTCTTCGAAATGCCGAATATAAAGTCGTTATTGACCATCACCGAAGAGGGGAAGATTTTATTAATAATCCGACACTCGTTTATATGGAGCCGTATGCATCGTCTACATCCGAGTTAGTAACTGAATTAATTGAATATCAACCAAATAAAAAGAAATTATCTACATTAGAAGCGACTTCGTTACTAGCTGGTATAATAGTTGATACGAAAAGTTTCGCACTTCGAACAGGATCTAGAACTTTTGATGCTGCATCTTATTTAAGATCGAGAGGTGCGGATCCAATATTAATCCAAAAGTTTCTTAAGGAAGATTTGAGTACATTAGTAAAAAGAAATAAATTAATAGAAAGAGCCTATATTTATCGTGATTCTTTAGCAATAGCAAAAGCAGATGAAGCTTTTTATAATCAAATTATTATTGCGCAGGCAGCTGATACATTATTAACGATAGATAATGTAACAGCATCCTTTGTAATTGCCTGGAGAAATGAAGAAACAGTATCTATTAGTGCACGCTCATTGGGAGATGTGAATGTACAAATAATTATGGAAGAGATGAACGGCGGAGGGCATTTGACAAATGCAGCTACACAAATAAAAGGATTAACGATAGATGAAGTAGAAGAAAAATTAAAAGAAAAAATTAATAAATATTTAGAGGGGAGAACGTAAAATGAAAGTTATTTTCTTAAAAGATGTAAAAGGAAAAGGGAAAAAAGGCGAAGTAAAAGATGTTTCTGTAGGTTATGCTAATAATTATTTATTTAAAAATAATCTAGCTGAAGAAGCAACACCAGGGAATTTAAAAAAATTAAACGCACAAAAGCAAAAAGAGGCTGAAAGAGAACAAGAAGAAAAGTCTATTGCTGAAGAATTAAAAGCTAAGCTAGCTGAAACGACTGTCCTTATAAAAGCTAAATCAGGTGAAGGTGGTCGCCTGTTTGGATCGATAACAAGTAAACAAATTGCAGATGAACTAAAGAAAAAACATAAACTAAATGTAGACAGACGGAAAATTGAATTGAAAGATCCAATTCGATCATTAGGACATCATAAAATACCAGTAAAACTGCATCATGAAGTAAACGGAACAATAAATGTTCATGTAACGGAAGAATAATTTTTAACAAATAAAGAACGACTTCCTATTACTTGGGAAGATAAAGGATGAATGAAGTGTGAATGAGCGTATACCTCCGCATAATATTGAAGCAGAACAAGCGGTAATTGGAGCAATATTTTTAGAACCTGATGTTTTTTCAACTGCCTCAGAACGTATAGGTCCTGCTGACTTTTATCGAGCTAGCCATGAAGTGATTTTTGAGGCGATGTATAAGCTATTTGAAAAAGGTGAACCGATCGATATCGTAACGGTAACTACATTACTTGCTAATTCGGACAAGCTTGACATTGCTGGAGGGGTTACGTATTTAACTGATCTTGCCAGTAGTGTACCAACGGCTGCCAATATCGACTACTATAGTAAAATAGTAGAGGAAAAGGCGCTTTTACGTCGTCTAATTAGCACGGCTACTGATATTGTTACAAAAACTTTTTCAAGAGAAGATGAAGTTGAGGAAGTTTTAGATGAAGCTGAAAGAAGTATTTTGGAAGTTTCAAGCAGAAAAAATGTTAATGCGTTTAAACCGATTAAAGATGTTTTAATTGATGTCTATGACAATATTGAACAATTGCATCATGCAAAAGATGATGTCACAGGAATTCCGACGGGTTATCGGGATTTGGACCGGATGACGTCCGGATTCCAGCGAAACGATTTAATCATTATTGCTGCAAGACCATCGATGGGGAAGACAGCCTTTGCACTTAATATTGCACAAAACGTAGCTATAAATACCGATGAAAATGTAGCAATTTTTAGTTTGGAAATGGGTGCAGATCAACTAGTTTCCCGTATGCTATGTGCGGAAGGAAATATTGATTCGCAACGACTTCGTACCGGAAAATTAGAACAAGAAGACTGGGGAAAGTTAACGATGGCTATGGGAAGCTTATCTCATGCAGGAATCTATATTGATGATTCTCCGGGTATTCGGGTAACAGATATTCGTTCAAAATGTCGACGTCTTAAGCAAGAACATGGCCTTGGAATGATTATTATCGATTATTTACAACTTATCCAAGGAAGTGAACATTCACGAGATAACAGACAGCAAGAAGTATCAGAAATTTCTCGGTCTCTAAAAGGTTTAGCTAGGGAATTAGAGGTACCACTTATTGCGTTATCACAGCTATCCCGTGGTGTTGAGTCCCGTCAGGATAAACGCCCGATGATGTCTGATTTACGTGAATCCGGAAGTATTGAGCAAGACGCTGATATTGTAGGGTTCCTTTACAGAGATGATTATTATGATTCTGAGTCCGAACAACAAAATATAGAAATCATTTTGGCAAAACAACGAAATGGTCCTACTGGGACAGTAGAATTGGCTTTTGTTAAAGAATTTAATAAGTTCGTTGACTTAGATTTCCGTTATGGAGATAGTGAAGTCCCCCCACCAGTACCTGTATAAACGTATATTTTACGTATAAACTATTTTTATTCAACTAACCTAAGCGCAATTGCCGAACATTATACAAAAAAAAGATTTAAATGTTCGTGTTTCAATTGACTTGGTTCGTTATAATTGGTACACTTACAAATGTAATTTGATAATTATTTACTTTAAAAATAAGTGGAGGTGCCGGGTACGATGTCCTCAGTAGTTGTTGTAGGTACGCAATGGGGTGACGAAGGGAAAGGGAAAATTACTGACTTTTTGTCTCAAAATGCAGAAGTAGTAGCCCGTTATCAAGGTGGAAATAATGCTGGTCATACGATTGTATTTGACGATGTCACATATAAATTACATTTAATTCCATCAGGTATTTTCTTCCCGGAAAAAACTAGTGTATTAGGAAATGGAATGGTAATTGATCCAAAAGCATTTATGGAAGAAATCAAATATTTACATGATAAAAATGTTTCAACAGATAATTTACGAGTTAGTAATCGTGCACATGTTATTTTACCATACCATTTAAAATTAGATATTCTTCAAGAAGAGGAAAAGGGTATTCATAAAATTGGGACAACAAAAAAAGGAATTGGCCCTGCGTATATGGATAAAGCGGCACGTATTGGAATCCGTATAGCTGATTTATTAGATAAAGAAGTATTCGAGAAAAAATTAGCACAAAATTTAAAAGAAAAGAACCGTCTGTTTGAAAAAGTATATGAAGTTGAACCGTTACGTATAGAGGATATTTTAGAGGAATATTACGAGTACGGACAACAGATGGCTAAATATGTTTGCGACACATCTGTTGTTTTAAATGATGCGCTTGATGAAGGTCGTCGTGTACTGTTCGAAGGTGCACAAGGAGTTATGTTAGATATTGACCAAGGGACATATCCATTTGTTACCTCCTCTAATCCAGTTGCTGGTGGTGTAACAATAGGCTCAGGAGTTGGCCCTTCTAAAATTTCGACAGTTGTGGGCGTTTCTAAAGCATATACAACAAGGGTTGGCGACGGTCCGTTTATAACGGAACTTAAAGATGAAATTGGTGATCAAATTCGTGAGGTGGGAAGAGAATATGGAACGACAACAGGAAGACCTCGCCGTGTTGGCTGGTTTGACAGTGTTGTTGTCCGTCATGCCCGTCGTGTAAGTGGAATCACGGATCTTTCACTTAACTCTTTAGACGTTCTAACCGGTATTGAAACATTAAAGATTTGTGTTGCGTATAAATATAACGGAAGTATTATTAAAGAGTTTCCGGCCAATTTGAACACGCTCGCTAAGTGTGAAGCGGTTTATGAAGAGTTACCAGGCTGGACGGAAGATATTACCGGTGTTAGAAGCTTACATGAACTACCGGAAAATGCGCGTCATTATTTAGAAAGAGTCGCTCAATTAACTGAAATTCCACTATCGATTTTTTCAGTTGGTCCTGACCGTACACAAACAAACGTAGTAAGAAGCGTGTATAGATAAAACAAATATGTTTTAGTTTTATTGGCAGATACTATGGCTCGCCTTTGAGCGAGCCATAAGTCTGTTATTTTCTTGATTTGCATATTCTTCTCGTCCAAAATATCAGTTTACTTCTCCCGTTCAAAATAACAACTTTCCTTGTACTGAATAGCCAGCAGTTGCCTTCCATTTTCCAATCAAAAAATCTTCAGAAACCATATCTTTATCCTCCTAATATCATTAATGCTAGTCCGAGCAGCAATAGCGACCGCCATTTTTCATATATTATCTCTCCACTCATTCTTAAAATTTAAATATCTTCAGATAAGTAAAGAGCCAATCTGATTTAGAACCATTTAGCTAATATTTAATTAATAGCTTAGAGAAAAGTAAATGAATAGCAAATAGTGACAAAGTTGTGAGATTGCAAGATTCACAAAAAGTAGCGGGGATTATGAAGGGGGCTAAGGTTGGGTGAAGTAGAATTTAAGCTATCCATCAATTTGAAGTATATCCCAGTCCTTTTTCATGGTAAAGTATCTGACATTTTACTTTAAATACGTTAGAATATAGGGATAGGATAAAAAAATATAAATGATGAAAGATAGAATAGATTATTATCATATAGAAAGCAGGGAAAAGGAAAATGGCCTTAAAGATACTTGTTGTTGATGATGAGAAACCAATTGCAGATATATTA